>DATHAP010000124.1 GCA_035489715.1 Actinomycetes bacterium | reverse complement strand
TCCGGCGGTGATCGTGGCGCGGGTGGCTGAGGGCGCCGACGTCCATGGTGAGCCGGTCGGCCTGGTGGTGGCGGTCACCGAGCTGGCCGGGATCGACCCGCAGCTGCTGGACGGCGCGGCGAGGGTGGACCTGATCCGCAGCTGGGAGCGGGTGCTGGCGATGGTGGCCGGCGAGCAGCAGCGTGCCCTTGCGTCGGTGGCGGAGGCGACCGCGTCCTTCGGGCTGCCCGGCATCGAGGCCCGCCACGAGGTCGCGGCCTGCGCTGCGTCTCGCGCCGGGCACCGCGGCGGAGCGCACCGAGGTCGCGCTGGCGTTGACCGAGCGGCTCGGTGACATGCTGGCCGCGCTGCGCCGGGGGAAGGTGTCCTGGCGGCAGGCGGCCGACCTGGCGGTTGCGGTGCGCGAGCTGCTGACAGTCGGCGCGGACCGGCGCTCACCTGACGAGCGCATCGGGCACGGCAGGCATCGGCTCTAGTCCTCGATGACGTCAAGCCCCTGCTCCCGCAGCAGCGCGAGGTGGTCGAGCATCTGTTTCAAGTCGTCCGGGTCATGACCCTCCCAGTCGTCCACCTCGCGCACGACGCGCAACGGGTGGCGGGTGCGGTAGGACTGCGTGGGGTTGCCGGGGAACCGCTTGTCGGTCACGTTGGGGTCGTCCTCGAAGGGCCCGAGCGGCTCCACCACGTAGATGTGCCCACGCTCTCCGCTCCCGCCCAGCGCCGTCGCCAGCTCCGCTCCCCAGGCGGCCGTGTCGACGAGCGCAGTGAAGTAGATGTTGTTGGACACCCGCCCCTCCTGGAAGTTCGAGCCGTAGCCGGGCACGAGCTCGTCACCGAGCTCGAGCACGGACTTCGTCCCGTGGAAGAACGGCCCCTCGACGTGCTCGAAGCGTTCGTAGGTCACCGGGACGTGGGTGCTGCCGTCCTCGCTCATGCCCGAAGCCTCCTCGGATGTCGCCAGTCGCCGACTGCTGGTGCCGGGTGGTGGTCAGGTCACCCGCCGTCGGCGCAGCGGCCAGACACGGAGCAGGACGACACCCAGCACCTGGTCGGCGGTGAGGGGGCCGGCCGACCACGAGTCGGTGCCCTCGGCCGGATTGTCCCGCTCGACCCACCAGCCCTCGTCGTCCAGATTCCCTGCCCGCTTGACGGACAGGGGTCGGCCCGGCCACCGGACGACCACCAGCTGTCCGGGCCGCGGCCGACCGCCCCAGCGGACCAGGAGGTGGTCACCGTCGAGCAGGGTCGGCTCCATCGAGCGTCCGCGGACCAGGACGCGGCCCAGCCCGAGCGGTCGCACGTGACTCTCCTCACCTCCGCGGCTGGCGCGGGTAGCACCCCGGGAGCGGGGTAGCGGCGAGTTGTAGTGTCCGACACAGCATCGACTGGTACGAGCGAAGGGACCCACCGTGCTCTCGCGTCTGCTCACCCCGAGGACCGTCGTCCACGCGCACTGCGACCTGCCGTGCGGCGTCTACGACCCGGCTCAGGCCCGTATCGAGGCCGAGTCGATCAAGATGATCATCCAGAAGGCCGGCGAGAACTCGGACCCGGACTTCCGCACCCGCGCCATCCTGATCAAGGAGCAGCGGGCCGAGCTGGTCAAGCACCACCTGTGGGTGCTCTGGACCGACTACTTCAAGCCGCCGCACTTCGAGAAGTACCCGGAGCTGCACGGCCTGTTCAACGAGGCGACCAAGCTCGCAGGGGCCAGCGGCGCCAAGGGCTCGATGGACGCCGACGTCGCGCAGAAGCTCCTGGACAAGATCGCCGAGATCGACAAGATCTTCTGGGAGACCAAGCAGGCGTAGCCCAGCACCCAGCGACCGCCCGGTCCGCCGACCCGAGGGGCGCGGCGACCGGGCGTCGTCATCGCCGGGCTGCAGACCGGGGCGCCGCGCCACGGCGCGCTCGTAGGGTCGGGGCGTGAGCGTCCTGGTGGTGAGCGGCACCGACACCGGAGTCGGCAAGACCGTCGTCACGGCCGCCGTCGCCGCACTCGCCGCCACCCGCGGCGCGCGGGTCGCCGTCGTCAAGCCGGCCCAGACCGGCGCAGCGGTCGGCTACCCGGGCGACCTCGACGACGTACGCCGCCTGGCGGGTGTCACCGACCTGCACGAGCACGCCCGCTTCCCGGAGCCGCTCTCCCCCGCTGCCGCCGCGCGGCACGGCAAGCTGCCGGCGCTCGACCTGCACGACAGCGCGGCCCGCATCCGCGGCCTGGCCGCCGACCGCGACCTGGTCGTCGTCGAAGGCGCCGGCGGCCTCCTCGTGCGGTACGACGCCGAGGGGCTCACCATCGCCGACCTGGCGCGCGAGCTGGCCGCGCCGGTGCTCGTCGTGGCCGACCCCGCGCTGGGCACCCTCAACCACACCGCGCTGACCCTCGAGGCGCTGGCGCACCGGGGCATCGTCCTGGCCGGGGTGGTCCTCGGCTCGTGGCCCGGCGACCCGGACCTGGCCTGCCGCTCCAACGTGCGCGACCTCGAGATGCTCGCCGCCCGTCCGCTGGCCGGCGCAGTGCGGGCCGGTGCCGGCGACCTCGACGCACCGGAGTTCCTGCTCGCCGCGCGCGACGGGCTGGGGCCGGGGCTGGGCGGGGGCTTCGATGCGGCAGACTTCCGGCGTGCTGCAGACCGACGCGACTGACGCCTCGACGATCCTGGACACCGCCCGCGAGCAGGTCCTGCGTGACGGCCGGGGCCTGACGGAGCAGCAGGTGCTCGACGT
>DATHAP010000123.1 GCA_035489715.1 Actinomycetes bacterium | reverse complement strand
ACGCGGGAGTTCGACGCCCCCAGGCACCTGGTCTACAGGGCCTACACCACCCCCGAGCTGGTCAGCCGCTGGTGGCCGGGCCGGCGGGGCGAGATGACCCACGCCGAGGTCGACCTGCGGGTCGGCGGGAAGTGGCGCTACGTGATGCTCGCCCACGGCGAGCACGAGGTCGCCTTCCACGGCGAGTACAGCGAGATCGTCCCGGACGAGCGGCTCGTCACCACCGAGGTCTTCGAGGGCGCCCCGGAGGGCAGCGCTCCCGCGCTGAACATCGTCACCTTCGAGGAGGCGGACGGCCGGACCACATTGACGATCCTGATGCGCGTCGAGAGCCGCGAGGTGCGCGACATGATCATCGGCACCGGCATGGAGGGCGGCATGCAGGAGGGCATGGACCTGCTCGAGCAGGTCGCCCGCGAGCTGGCCTGAGCGCAGCGAGCCCGGCGGCCGCCGAAGCGGCCGCCGGGCTGCACGCGTGCGCGCCTACCGCAGGAGGTAGGACGCGATCCGGCCCATCACCGCGTTGCGCTGCTCCGCGGTCGAGATGGTCTCGAACCCGTAGCCCATCAGGATGGACTTCGGCGTCGTGATCGCGGCGCCGACCGGGAACCCGCCCGCGTCGGTGACCGCGAAGTTGTTCGTGTTGGAGCCGCTGCCGGGCGGCGGGCCGGTGACCTGCCAGCCGCCGGTGTCGGTGCCCTCGAACGACGTCGACCCGCCCGGCCAGGCGAAGTCGTCCAGGAACACGCCGAGGTTCTGCGTGCCCCAGTCGCTGATGTAGGCGACGGAGATCTCGACCGTCTTGCCTGCGTACTTCGACAGGTCGATCCGCCACTGCTGCCAGCCGTTCGAGTTGCCGGAGGCGGCGTTCCACTCACCCGTCGTGCCCGTCGACGTGCACGTCGCCGGGGGACCGGCGTGGTACGTCTGGTAGTGCGTCAGCTGCGGATGCAGCTCGTCAGCCCAGCCCGACGTGCTGCCCGGGCAGCTCAGGCCCGTGCTCGTGCCGGTATGCCCGTTGGCGTCCGGCAGCGTCGTCCAGTCGTCCTGGCCCGCCGTCCTGGCCTCGACCGCGAGGTAGTCCCAGTCGGGCTCCGTGTCGTACGACGTCCAGAACGTCAGCTCGCCGCCGGCCGGGACCTGGATCTCACGCGTGAGCCGTTTGTAGCTCACGTCGGCGATCTGCGAGAAGACGTACTTGCTGCCGGTGTGCGGATCGAACGGCCCGCCCGGCTTCGCCCAGCGCGCCGAGGCGTTGCTGGTGAACTGCGGGTACTCCTCCGGGGACAGGATGCCGCTGGTGGTCACGAAGGACGACGTGCCGCCGGGCGGGAACGCCGGCTGCGGCGACGTCAGCGACCACTGCGCCAGCCCGTCGAACGGGTTCCCGATGCCGTTGAGGGCGTACGGGGTGGTCCCGTCCTGGCCGTCGCCGGCGACCTGGACCATGCCGCCGAACCAGTACTGCAGCACGTCGTTGATCTGGTCGCCGCCGTTCACCGAGCCGCGCAGCTGGAAGCAGCGGCGCGGATCCCACGACGGATCGCGGTTGTTCGGATGGCACATGCCTTCGTTCTTCGGGTCGAAGTACTGGACCCCGACGCCGGCGGCCGTGTACTGCATGCCGGCCGTCTTGCCCGAGTAGGCCACGCGGCCCCCCTCGTCCATGAAGGCGCGCGCCTCGAGCATCTCATCGAGCGCGAGCCGGTCGGCGTTGCCGCCGGCCCAGCCGGCCTTGCGGGTGACGACATCGTCGCCCGTGTACCAGATCACGCCCTTGTAGTGGCTCAGCACACCGAGCGCGTCCGGCGCGGTCCGGCCACGCGCGTCCACGTCGTAGACGTCGGCGGCGACGCCGTTGGCGGCCAGCGAGTCGAGGAACGTCTGCGCGTACTTCGGGGCCGTGACGCCCTGCGCGGGCGACGCGCCCGTGTAGTCCTCGGCCGCCACGACGAGCATCTGCCGGTTCGAGTCGGAGACCATGTCGTAGGTGAACGAGTCGCTCTTCTTGCCGCCGCCCTCGAACCAGACCTCCACCGTGTCACCGGGCTTGGTGCCCGTGACCGTGCCGCGCATGACGTGGTAGTGGACGGCCGCGGGCTTGTACT
>DATHAP010000122.1 GCA_035489715.1 Actinomycetes bacterium | reverse complement strand
TGTTGCTGAACTTGACTGGGCATCGGTGGTCGGGCTCGTTTCCGCCCGCGCCGTGCAGGGAATCGTCGGCTCGACCTCGAGCCGCCCCGCACCAGGATCACGCCGATGGCCGTTGCGCGCCAGACTGAGGCCGGGTGCGGTCAGCCGTTTCGTCGGCGCTGGTGACGTCCAGTCGCAGCAGGGCTCGGGGACGGCCACGAATCACCACGCGCGGCTCCCAGGAACTGGTGCAGGGCGTCGCCTTGCTCGACGTCGAGCACCTCTAGCAGGTCGAGCTCGAGGGGGTCCGGCGGGCCGGCAAGGGCACCGCGCCGGATCACGGTGTCGGCCGCGTCCAGGTAGGCGACCAGCGCCGCCTCCCACGCCCCGAGGGCTCGGGCGCGCTGCGCATCATCTGCCATACCCACGTGACCTACCGCCTTGCCGTTGCTCTCGCGTCTTCCGCTGGTTTCGGGGCGCTTGCAGGCTTGGAAAGATCATCAAGCATCAGGGTCGTCCACATCCCCGTTGGTCGGCGCGGGCGACTCGTGCTCCGGGGCGCATGGGGGGACGGCGCGGAGCACGTCCTAGCCTTTCCGCATGCCGTCCGAGCATGGCGTCACCCGCTAGGACGACTACTGCTTCGCTGCCAGGTGTGCCCGGCAGCGAACGCCCAGCGACACCGACTGCTGCGAGCCCGGCGGGCAGCTAAGCGGCCGGAGGACGACGCCTCCCTCTACCACGGCACACGATCGACCTACGTCAACTACGGATGCCGCTGCGAGGCGTGCGTCGAGGCGCAGCGGGAGGCGAACCGGCGGCGTCCGAGCCGGGCTCAACGGGGCTCGTGACCGTTGTTCAGTCTTGGCGCTCGCCTGTGTCCGGCTGTGTCTCGGCCCGCAGCCGCCGGAGGTCATCGCGGTCCGCGGCGGCCTGGCTTCTGTCCCATTCGGAATCCATGGCTGCTTCGTCCCGGTGCAACGCCGCCACGTCGCGGTCTTCCCAGTCACGCTCGGCACGAGCCTCCGCGGCCAACTCGCGGACGCGTGCCGCTGCGGATCGAATCTCAGCCGCCTGGTCACGGGCGTCCGCCGCCGCCAAGAGCTGCTCCAGTTGTTCCGACACACGAGCTAGATCGCCCGCCTTCACGTCCAGAGACTGGTCGCGGGCGTCGGCTGCCGACTCCCTGGCGTCGAGCCGGTCGTCTGCTGCCGACTCCCTGTCGTCCGCTGCCGACTCCCTGGCGTCGAGCCGGTCTTCTCGCTCGCCCAGGAGTACCTCTCGCGCATCATCCAAAGCCGCCGAAGCCTCAGCGATGGCGGCTTCCTCGTCAGCCGGCGGTCCCGTGTCCGTCATGATTTGCGATGCTAGACCCCCCAGCCCTCCGCTACACCGTCGCCATTAGCTGGAGGCTGGGAATGCTCGGCCCGACCCGCTGATAGGTCATCCCCGGCGCCACGGAGTAGCGGACTCCGCAGCGCCAGTCGCCGCTTTCGCGGTCCGCGGTGCTGGCCGAGCAACTGCGCGAGGTACCAGCGGCCGTCGTCGTAAAGGACCTCGACTGCGGTGGCTGCCACGGGTCGGCCTCTCGACGAACGGCTCGACCCGCCTGAGGCATCTTGGCATCGAGTCGCTCGACGGCGGGGTAGATCGCCCGCAGGATCCGCGCGAGAAGGGACTGCTCATGCCTGGGAAGTTCGTGATGAAGAAGTCCGGCAAGGGCTTCCACTGGAATTCTGCTCCCTCGAACGGCAAGGTCATGGCCACATCGGAGCACTACAAGACCCGGCGCGCCGCCTGGCCGGTAATCGCGTCGGTTGAGAAGAACGCGCCCAGGGCCTCCACCGTGGATGCCGAGGATCAGGTTGCTATCAAGAAGACGGCCAACCCCACGCGCAAGGCCACAGCCCAAAACACCGACGAACTAGTCGATCTTCCTTGACCCAGAAGAGGTCACGGGTTCAAGTCCTGTATCGCCCACCAGCTTTGAGTCGTCACCTGCGGGTGGCGGCGGACCCTGGACCCGAGGGTCGGGTCTGCTCGAGCACCGACGGCGGCAGGTCGTGGTCCGGCGCGAGCTCGGCGACCAGCCGCCGCACCCGAGTGTCGATGTCCGCGATGATGCGCCGCACCGTGGCCTCGTCCTGGCCCTTCGGGTCGTCCAGCGGCCAGTCCTCGTAGCGGGCACCTGAGTAGTACGGGCACTGGTCGCCGCAGCCCATCGTGACGACGGCGGTGTAGGTGCCATCCGGGTCGAAGCCCTTCGGGGTCTCGTGGGACACGTCCAGGCCGAGACCGGTGAGGACGTCGGCAACCTCGGTGTGGATGCGCTCGCCGGGCTCGGAGCCGGCGGAGACCGCCTCGACCGCGTCCTCGCCGTAGTAGGCGGCGAGCACACGGGCGATCACCGAGCGGCCCGAGTTGGCGACGCAGGCGAACAGCACGCTGGGCTTGTCGGTCATGGACGGCACCTCTCCTCTGTCGAGATCACGTGGTCGAGCGGAGGGCCGGCACGACGACGTCATCGGCGGCCGTCGCGACGTCCGGGTACAGCGCGCGTGCCAGGACGACGCCGACCGCCCCGCCGACCAGCTGGGCGACAACGAAACCGGGCAGGGAGGACGGCGCGATCCCGGCGAACGTGTCGGAGAAGATCCGGCCGACCGACACGGCCGGGTTGGCGAAGTTGGTCGACGACGTGAACCAGTACGCGGCGCCGATGTACGCCCCGACCGCCGGGGCAGCCCAAGCGCCCCGGCCGGTGCGGACCAGGGCGAGGATCAGAGCCACCAGTCCGGCGGTCGCGACCGCCTCGCCGACCCACAGGTGCCACCCCGAACGGTCCGTGCCGGACAGGCCCTGCGGCACGTCGAACATCAGGTTCGCCAGCAACGCCCCGGCAACGCCGCCCACGGTCTGTGCCACCGAGTAGGCAGCGACCTCGCCGGCGGTCAGTCCTCTGCCGGCGCGGCGACCCAGCCACCAGTCCGCGGCCGACACCACGGGGTTGAGGTGCGCACCCGACACGGGGCCCATCATCAGGATGAGCACGGCGAGACCCAGCATGGTCGCGGTCGAGTTGTAGAACAGCTGCAGCCCGGCGTCGTGCGGGCTGAGCCTGGTCGCGGCGATGCCCGAGCCGACGACGACCGTGACGAGCAGGCCGGTCCCCACCGACTCGGCGAGCAGTCGCCGACCCAGTGCGGGCGAGCTGCGCATCAGCAGGGCCGCTTCTCGGCGAGGTGGGCAGACGCTGCAAGTGCAGTGAGCTGGGCGCCGACCTGGGCGAGAACCTCTGGCCGCAGGCGGTAGTAGACGAACCGCCCGGCTGCCTCTCGCTCGACGAGGCCCGCCTCACGGAGGTGCCGCAGCTGGTTCGACACAGCTGACGGGAGGGACCCCGTCGCGTCGGCGAGGTGGCAGGTGCACAGCTGCTCGGCCGCCAGCAGTGTGACGAGCTGCGCCCGCAGCGGGTCGGCGAGGAGCCGGAGCATACGGTCGTCGATCGGCGCGGGCGGTGTATGGAAGTCCGTCGGCCGGGACGTGATGTTCACCGTCGCGTGACCCGTCATGGCGGCGTGAATCCTCGTCCGCCGCGCGTTCGAGCGCAAGCGAACTCCGGGTGAACAGCCTCCGCGCCGGCAACGCCGCAGAAGGACGAGCGCCGACGATCAGTCGGCGGGTCTGGTCGCCCGGGTGATCGCGCCGTGCATGCGCTCCTTCGTCGGGTGCATCGCCGAAGCGTTTGTCCCGGGCCGAGGCGGGCTTGTCGGTCGACAGGTTGAAGACGCAGTCCGAGATCACCACGTCGCCCTACGCGTCGGCAGCGGTACGTCCCCGATGACGCCTTTGCGGACCTCGACGTTGGTCGCACCGGCCCTGGCGGCGTTGCTGCGCGCCAGATCCAGCATTCACATAGACGTACGTCAATATGACGGCTCCCCGGCATGGGTCCGCCGGTGAGGGGAACGTGAACGTTCATGACCAGCCACGACCACCCCACTGCAGCGTCCGGCCACCTGCAGCCCGACGGGCCCACGCGGTACGACCACCGGGACGACGCGGCCCGCGCGGCCGACGCCGAGGAGGACCGCGTCATCGACGGGCCGCTCGAGGAGGGCGCCGAAGACCTGCGGGAGCAGGTCACGGACGCCGAGCGCCGAGGCGAGCTGGAGGACGACCCCGCTGCCCCGCGCTGAGCGCCCGCGCCGGGGTTACTCACCGGTCGGAGGTTTGCCGCGGTCCACAGCGGTCACGGGTGGGCCATGAGTGGTAATCCAGATCCGGGGGGATGAAGGGTGCCTGGGTCCCGCTTGGTCGTGACCTTGGCAGGCGTTCCAGCGGCCGCACACGAGGCCCGCGTCCTGCTGCGCTCCTGGATGACCGCGCGCAGGTGCACCGGAGACGCGATCGAGACCGTCGAGCTGCTGCTCACCGAGATCATCGCCAACGCTGTCCGCCACACCGACAGCGAGAACCTGCAGATGTCGGCCGCCTTCGACGGCGACCAGGTCCGCGTCGAGCTCGAGGACTGTTCGCCCGAGCCACCCCGTCCGCCTCCCGACAACGTCGACCCGGAACGGCCCGGCGGGCGAGGGGTCTGGCTGGTGCAACGGCTCAGCCAGGCGTGGGGCTGGAACCCGGTGCCGGGCGGCAAGCAGGTGTGGTTCGAGCTGTCGTGCTCGCCGACGGGATCACCGGCCGGGCACGGCTGGTAGATGACGGGGAACGACACACGGGGGGTTGGTCAGGATGGACCGGGAGCAGCGACGCGAGGACGTCGTCCGCCGGGCGCGAGAGCGTCAGCCGAGGCGCACCCTCCTGCAGCGGCTCGACACGATCAGTGCGCGTCGTGCCACCCGGCGCGGGCGAGGGGCCGAGCAGTCAGCCGGAGACGACCAGCGGGACGGCTCGGAGCATGAAGTAGGCGATCGCGAGCAGGGTGGCGGTGGCGACGACGCGGGAGCTCACGTCGGCAGGTGTTCCCGCCCCGAAGATCACTACACGGGCGAGCGCGGACAAGGAACGTGCTCCGGGTGAGGGCGATCAGGTATCCGTCAGGCGGTGGTCAGGCGGACAGCGGCATGGAGCGGCGTCGGGCCCACTCCTCGACCGTGCCCATCCGGACCATCCAGTCGCCCAGGCGGGCCGGGTGGGTGACCGTCGCGTCCAGCTGCCCCTTGGTGGCCGCGGCCACCAGCTCGGCGTACGGCACTCCCACGTAGTCCGCCGCGAACGCCAGGTCCATCCAGTTGTTCGCGGGGATCAGCAGCGGTGCGTAGTTCATGACCCCGTCATCGGCACCACTTGACAATCACTTGACCCGCTAGGTCTGCGCCGTCCCCCGGACGGGTCAACCCTCGGTCCGGCCGCGCCGTTCGTGCTCGTCGAAAGCGGCGTCGACCTCGTCCGACCGCGGCGGCACGGTCGCCACCAGCTCGCCGTCCTGCCACACCTCGACGTCGTACAACCGGGCCTCGGCGAGCCACACCCCGGGGAAGGTCACGTCGTCCTCGGAGGCCACCCGCAGCTCGCCGTCGTCGGTGGTGCCGGTCAGGACCACGCCCTTGCCCAGCTGCTTGCCACCGTGCTCCCGGTCGTCGCGTCGTCGTACGTCGATGCGCCTCATGTGGCAGCGGTACCCATCCGTCGGCCGCTCAGTCCACGCTCCTCGCATGGATGGCCCGGACCGTCTCGACGGTGTCGGCCTCCCCCGGCCCCTTGTCCGGTCGGTGCCGCAGCACGCGGGCGAACCGCAGGGCCATGCCCCCCGGGTAGCGCGGCGAGGTCTGAACGCCGTCGAAGGCCACCTCGACGACGAGCTCCGGCCGCACCTGCACCACCCACTCGCCGGCGTCGACCGCCAGCTCCTGCAGGCGCTCGGTCTGCCAGCCGAGCATCTGGTCGGTCAGGCCCTTGAACGTCTTGCCGAGCATGACGAAGCCACCGCCCGCGGGGTCTCGCGCACCGAGGTGCAAATTGGACAGCCAGCCCCGTCGCCTCCCGTGCCCCCACTCGGCGGCGAGCACGACCAGGTCCAAGGTGTGCCGCGGCTTCACCTTGAGCCAGCCCGCACCGCGACGACCGGCCTCGTACGGCGCGTCCAGCGCCTTGGCCACCACCCCCTCGTGGCCGCGGGCCAACGTGTCGGCGACGAACGCCTCCGCCTCGGCCAGCTCCCCCGTCACCAGCCGCGGCACCCGCAGGTCCACCGGCACCGCGGCGCACAGCGCCTCGAACCTCTCCCGCCCGGGCCTGGCGAGCAGGTCGTCGCCGTCCAGGTGCAGCACGTCGAAGGCGTACGTCGACAGCGGGCTCGACCGGACAGCCGCCGCGACGTCGACCCGGGAGCCGACCCGGCTGCCGGTCACCTGGAACGGCCGCGGCCGACCGTCAGGGCGCAGCGCGATCGCCTCGCCGTCGAGCACGACCGTGCGGACCGGCAGGCCGAGCACCGCCTCGACCACCTCGGGCACCCGGTCGGTGATCTCGTCGAGGCTGCGGGTGAACACGGCGACGTCGCTGCCGTCCCGATGCACCTGGACGCGGACGCCGTCGAGCTTCCACTCGAGCGCAGCGGTGCCCAGCCGGGCCAGCGCCGCTGCGACGTCGTCGCCGGGTGAGGCCAGCATCGGCTGCACCGGCCGGCCGACCTGCAGCCGGAACTGCGTGAGGCCGTCGGCGCCTTCGGTCAATGCCGCGACCGCCACCGGGCCGACCTCGCCACGCAGCATGACTGCCCGGCGGACTTCGGCTGGCGGCAGTCCGCTCGCCTTGGCGACGGCGTCCAGCATCACGCCCTCGAGGGCGCCTTGGCGGAGCTCGCCGGTGAGCAGCCCGCGGAGCAGGGACTGCTCGGGTGCGGTCGCCCGCCCGAAGAGGGTGCTCAGGAGGGCGGCCCGCCGGGTGACGGACCCGGGACCCGAGACGGCGGCCACCTCGGCGAGCGTGCCGTCGACCTCGGCAACGGTCAGGGTCGCGTCCGCCGCCGGCTCCGGGAGGCCGCGCAGCGAGGCCCAGCCGACACCGGTGCGCCGCTGCGGCAGGTCACCGGACAGGTAGGCGACGACCGCGGGCACCTCGGCGGGATCGGCCCGGAGCAGGCAGGCGGCGACATGAGCCGCCTTCTCGGACCGCTTGGTCGTCTCACCGACCGCAGCGGACGCGGCGGCGATCTCAGCCAGGAGCACGCTGCCAGTCTGCCGGGGTCCGAGCCGGTCCGGTCACTCCCCCAGGTCGGTCAGGGCGTCCTGCACGCCGCGGTGGAACGTCGGGTAGGCGTAGACCATCGACCGCAGTGTCGGCAGCGGCACCCGGGCGTGCACCGCGAGGGTGAGCATCGAGAGCACCTCCCCGCCCCACGGGCCGCACGACGTGGCACCGACCAGCACCTGCTGGTCCACGTCCGCCACCAGCTTGATGAAGCCGGCGTTGCCCGGGCCGTGGATCCAGCCGCGCGCCGAGCTGGACACCTGTGAGCTGCCGGTGCGCACGGTGATCCCCTGCCCCCGCGCCGCCCGCTCGGTCAACCCGACCGATCCGACCTCGGGGTCGGTGAAGGTCACCCGGGACGCTCCTCGGTAGTCGGCTGCCGCGTGATCCCGGCCGAGGATGTCGGCCACCACGATGGCCGCGTGGTACATCGCCATGTGCGTGAAGCCGCCGGACGCCGTCACGTCGCCGATCGCCCAGAGCTGGTCACCGGCCCGCATCCGCTCGTCGACGGGGACCGAGCGGGCGTCCGGGTCGAGCCCGACCGTGTCGAGACCCAGCTCGCGCACCCGGGGCCGCCGCCCGACCGACACGAGCAGCTCTGCGGACCGTACGTCCGGACCGTTCTCGAGCCGCACGACCACGTCGTCGCCGTCGCGCCGCACGCCGACCGCCGTGGCGCCCAGGACCACCTCCACACCGTCCTCGCGCAGGGCGGCCGCGACCACCTCACCGGCCTCCGGCTCCTCCGGCGGCAGCAGCCGATCGGTGCCTTCGACGACCGTCACGCGGGAGCCGTAACGCGCGAACATCTGGGCCAGCTCGAGCCCGATGGCACCGCCACCGAGGACGGTGAGCGAGGCCGGGGCCACCAGCGCGGACACCGCCTCGCGGTTGGTCCAGTACGGGGTGTCGGCCAGCCCGTCGATCGGCGGCCGCACCGGCTCGGCTCCGCTGGCCACGACCACAGCCCGGCTCGCGACGAAGACGTCGTCGCCGACCCGCACCCGGCCGGGCCCCTCCAGGCACGCGAAGCCACGGACCAGCCGGCCACCCTTGCCCTCGAACCGCTCGACCGCGACCGTGTCGTCCCAGTCGTCGGTGGCCTCGGCCCGGATCCGTCGGGCCACCGGGCCGAGGTCCGGGGTCACCATCGTCGTCCCGGCGTAGGGGTCGGCCCGTCGCGCCTCGGTCAACAGGGTCGACCCGCGGATCATCATCTTGCTCGGGACGCAGCCCCAGTAGGGGCACTCGCCCCCCACCAGCTCGCGCTCGACGCCGACGACGCTCAGGCCGGCCTCGGCCAGCCGGCCGGCCACCTCCTCGCCGCCCGGGCCCATCCCGATCACGACGGCGTCGACGTGCTGCACCTGCTGCGCCTGCTGCTGGGTCATGGTCCCTTTGTATCCGGGTAACGTCCGGACGTGACATCCCAGCCCGCCACCGCTGCCCAGCTCTGGCTGGTGCGCCACGGCGAGACCGAGTGGTCGGCGGCCGGCCGGCACACCAGCCACACCGATCTCGACCTCACCGAGGCCGGCGTGGCCGCCGCGAGCGAGGTGGGCCGGCGGCTCAGCAGCGCGGGCCCGTTCGTCCAGGTGCTGAGCAGCCCGCGGCTGCGCGCGCGCCGCACGGCGGAGCTGGCGGGCTTCGCCGACCCCGCAGTGGTCGAGGAGCTGGCCGAGTGGGACTACGGCGACGACGAGGGCCTGACGACACCGCAGATCCGCGAGGGCCGGCCGGGCTGGACGGTGTGGGCCGACGGTCCCTGCGGCGGCGAGTCGGCCGAGCAGGTGGGTGCGCGGGCCGACGCGGTCGTCGCGCGGGTCCGAGCCGCCGGTGGGCCGGTGCTGGCGTTCTCGCACGGGCACTTCTGCCGGGTGCTGGGCGCCCGCTGGGTCGGGCTGGCCGCCACCGAGGGCGAGCACCTCAAGCTGTCGACCGCGTCGGTGTCGGTGCTCGGCTGGGAGCGCGACGCACCGGCCCTGGTGCACTGGAACGACACCGGCCGCCTCGACTGACCACGCTGGCGTGATCGATCCCGGGCGGGCGGCCGGCACACTTCCGGCGAGGCCGAAGGCGGTTGCGTTGCGCTGGCCGGTCAGCGGCGGTTGGCGTCGCGGGCGCGGTAGTCCTTGGTCACCCGCTTCCACCGGGCCTTCTCCTCGGCCTTGAGCCGGGCGTCGTGGCGCATCGCCATGTACCTTGCCTCGCGCTGCAGCTTGAGGTAGCTCTCCCACCTGCGCTCCGGCAGCGCGCCGCTCTGCAGGGCCTCGCGCACGGCGCAGCCGGGCTCGGTCTCGTGCACACAGTCGGAGAACCGGCACTGCCCGGCCAGCTCGTCGATGTCGGCGAACACCAGGTCCAGCGACTCGCTGACGTCGGTGAGCCCGACGCTGCGCAGCCCCGGCGTGTCGATGACCAGCCCACCACCCGGGAGCAGCACCAGCTCGCGGTGCACGGTGGTGTGCCGCCCCTTGCCGTCGGCGCGCAGGGCGCGGGTGGTCATCACGGTCGCGCCGGACAGGGCGTTGGTCAGGGTCGACTTACCGGCCCCGGAGGGCCCCAGGAAGGCCAGCGTCGAGCCTTGCTGGACGTACGTCGCGAGGTCGCCCATCCCGTCGCCCGTCTCGGCGCTGACCGCCAGCACCTCGACGCCGGGGGCTGCGGCCGACACGTCGGCACGCACCTCGGCCGCGTCGGGCACCAGGTCGGCCTTGGTCAGCACGACCAGCGGGGTCGCGCCGCTCTCCCAGGCGAGGGCGAGGAAGCGCTCGATCCGGCCGAGGTCCGGCTCGGGGTGCAGGCCCTCGACCACGACGGCGAGGTCGACGTTGGTGGCCAGCACCTGGCCGGTGGACTGGCCGGGGGTGACGGTGGCGCGGACGAAGGTCGTCCGTCGTGGCAGGACGGCCTCGGCGGTGACCCGCCCGTCGGCCCAGGTGCGGGCGGCGATCCAGTCGCCGACGCACGGCGCGCTCACCGGGTCGGCGGCGGCAGCGGAGAGCAGCGAGCCGGCGAAGGTCAGGCGCATCGGACCGGCCGCCGCGAGGGCGTCGCAGGCGCCGCGGTCGACGCGGCTGACCCGGGCCGGGACGTGGTCGTCGGCGTAGTCGGAGAAGTCGGTGGTGCGGGTGGCGTCCCAGCCGAGGGTGGCGAGGGACAGCAGGTCGGACGAGCTCAACGGAGGTGCCTTTCTCGGCGGCGGGGGTGCACGACCGCGACCGGGAAGGAGTCCGGGTGGCTAGCGGGCGGCACCGGGGAGGAGGCGTGCAGCGACGACGACGGTCATCTGACTTCTCCTCCTCTCACGCGGGCCGGCGGCGGGTGCACGTGGCGGCACCCGGCTGGTCGCAGGCTAGCGGCGCCGGCCCGGTGCCGTCACGCGATTTTTCCGGGTCTCGGCTCCGTCCAGGGGGCTGCCGCCGGGCGTGCGGTTCAGCGGCAGCTCGACCTCGCCGGTCTCGAGGCCCGGGTGCGGCTTCGGGCCCGTGGGCGCGGGACGGCGGCGCTCGCGGGCCTCGGTGATCTCGCGCCGCGGCCACTCCTTCTCGATGGCGGCGTTGAGGGCCGCGCCGATGAGCACCGCGATCGAGATGACGTAGAGCCAGATCAGCAGCACGATCGGCGTCGCCAGCGGGCCGTAGATCGAGGTGCCGCCGACCGAGATGGAGATGATCCAGCGGACCGCGAAGCTGCCCAGGAACCAGATGGCGATGGTGAGCACCGCCCCCGGCAGGTCGCGGTAGAACGGCGTCCGGACCGGCACGCTCACGTGGTAGAGCGAGGTCAGCGACAGCAGGGACAGCACGATCGCGACCGGCCAGTAGAGGGAGTTGAGGAAGTCGACCTGGTCGGGCAGCATCCGGCCGAGCAGGGTCGGACCCGCGAGCACCAGCGGGATCACGATGATCCCGACGACCAGCGCCACGATGTAGAGGCCGAAGGACAGCGCCCGCGTCTTGACGATGCCGCGGACACCGCCGAGGCCGTACATGATCGAGCAGGTGTCGATGAACACGTTGAGCGCCCGGCTGCCCGACCACAGCGCGATGACGAAGCCGATCGAGATCAGGTCGAAGCGGCCGTCGTCGAAGACGTCGTTGAGCGTCTTCTCGATGACGTCGGTGACGACGTCGGAGGTGAGGACGTCGCGGGCCCCGTCGAGGATCCGCTCGCGCACCTCCTCGACCACGTCCTCGCCGAGCCACTGGCCGAGGTAGCCGATCGCGCCGACCAGCCCCAGCACGAGCGGCGGGAGGGAGAGCAGGGCGAAGAAGCCCGCCTCGGCCGCCAGTCCGGTGACCCGGTAACGGAAGCAGTTGGCCGTGGTCTCCTTGGTCAGCCGCCACAGGACGAGGCCGAGCCGCGCGGCGACGGGCCTGCGCGGCTGCTCCCCGACGCTGTCCGCGGCCACGGCAATACGGTAGGCCACGTGAGCGGCCCGACCCACGAGGTCACGAACCAGACTCCCCCGCTGGAGTGGCACGACGTGTTCGGTTCGGACCGGGCGCTCGTCGAGGCGGTGGACCGCTACTCGGGAGAGGCAGCCGGCGACAATCGGGCCGACCTGTCCTACGTCGGCCACGTCACTGGGTCCGCGGCCGATCTCGGCCGGCTGGCGAACGAGAACCCGCCCGTCCTGCGCACGCACGACCGCTACGGGCACCGCATCGACGAGGTCGAGTTCCACCCGGCCTGGCACGAGCTGATGGCACAGGCCGTCCAGTGGGGCCTGCACGGCGCCCCGTGGGCTCCGGACGCCGGGCCGCACGCTCACCTGCGGCGGGCCGCCGGCTTCGTCGTCCGGTCCCAGGTCGAGGCGGGCCACCTGTGCCCGATCTCGATGACGTACGCCGCGGTGCCCGCCCTGGCCGTCGACCCGGTCGTCGCGGCGGAGTGGGTCCCCGGGCTGAGCTCCCGGACGTACGAACCCCGCCTCTGGAAGCCCGCGGACAAGCCCGGCCTGGTCGCGGGCATGGGGATGACCGAGAAGCAGGGCGGCTCCGACGTCCGCGCCAACACCACCCGCGCCGAGCCCCTGGCCGCCGACGGCGAGTACCTGCTGACCGGGCACAAGTGGTTCTGCTCCGCGCCGATGAGCGACGTGTTCCTCGTGCTGGCCCAGGCGCCGGGCGGGCTGACCTGCTTCGTGCTGCCCCGCGTGCTGCCCGACGGCTCGCGCAACGTGTTCCGGATCCAGCGGATCAAGGACAAGCTCGGCAACCGGTCCAACGCCTCGGCCGAGATCGAGCTCGAGGGCACCTGGACGCGCCGCCTCGGCGACGAGGGCCGCGGCGTGGCCACCATCATCGAGATGGTGTCGGCGACCCGGCTGGACTGCGTCCTCGGGTCGACCGCCCTGATGCGGGCCGCGGTCGCCCAGGCGACCCACCACGCCGCACACCGCTCGGCATTCGGCGGGCTGCTGGCCGACAAGCCGCTGATGCAGGCCGTGCTCGCGGACCTGGCAGTCGAGTCCGAGGCGGCGACGGCGCTGGCGATGCGGCTGGCCCAGGCGTTCGACACCGGCGAGAAGGATTTTCGGCGGCTGGCGGTCGCCGTGGGGAAGTACTGGGTCTGCAAGCGCACGCCGGCCGTGGTGGGCGAGGCGCTGGAGTGCCTGGGGGGCAACGGCTACGTCGAGGAGAGCGGGATGCCCCGGCTCTACCGCGAGGCGCCGCTGAACTCGATCTGGGAGGGGTCGGGCAACGTCAATGCGCTCGACGTGCTGCGCGCCCTGGGCCGGGAGCCGTCGGCGGTCGAGGCGTTCCGGGCCGAGGTGGAGCTCGCCCGGGGCGCCGACCGTCGGCTGGACGCCGCGGTCGACCGGCTGGGCAAGGAGCTGACGACGGTCGACGAGGCGGGCGCCCGGCGCCTCGTCGAGCTGATGGGGCTCGCCCTGCAGGCGTCGCTGCTCGTGCGGCACGCCCCGTCGTACGTCGCGGACGCCTTCTGCGCGACCCGGCTGGGTGAGCCGGACGCGCCAGGACCGGCCGGGCTGGCCTTCGGGACGCTGCCCCGCGGCCTCGACACCGCGGCCGTCGTCGCCCGCGCCACCCCGACCTCCTGACCGGATGGTGGGACGCGTCTGGGACGGATGCTGAGACGGGGCTAGCCTTTCCGCCATGTCACAGACCCAGGCGCGCGAGCTGCTGCTCGTGGCGCGGCTCCACGTGGACTTCGGTCACGTGTCGAGCGCGGTCTGTATGCGCGGCTGACCCGCCGCCCCTGTTCGTCCCGGCGCGCGGTCACGCCTGCGCGCCGTCCGCGGTGCCGTCGTCGACCCGCACCGCTTCCCGAGGGAGTCCGCCGCCATGGCGCCCCCAGCAGCGACCGACAGCACCGCCCGCTCGACCACGGCCGAGCGCAAGAGCGCCCACAAGGGCCACGGCCAGTGGGCTCTCGGCCACCTCGAGCCGCTGACCCCGAACGAGCGCATCAAGCGCGACGACGACGGGCTCAACGTCCGGGCCCGGATCGAGAACATCTACGCCCACCACGGCTTCGCCTCCATCGACCCGGCAGACCTGCGAGGGCGCTTCCGCTGGTGGGGCCTGTACACCCAGCGCAAGCCCGGGATCGACGGCGGCAAGACGGCGGTGCTCGAGCCGCACGAGCTCGACGACGAGTTCTTCATGCTCCGGGTCCGCATCGACGGCGGCCGGCTGAGCACCGAGCAGCTGCGGGTCGTCGGTGAGATCTCCCGCGACTACGCCCGCGACACCGCCGACATCACCGACCGGCAGAACGTCCAGCTGCACTGGATCCGGATCGAGGACGTGCCGGCCATCTGGGAGCGGCTGGAGGCGGTCGGGCTGTCGACGACCGAGGCGTGCGGCGACACCCCGCGGGTCGTCCTCGGCTCCCCCGTCGCCGGCATCTCCGCCGACGAGATCCTCGACGGCACCTCCGCGATCGACGAGATCCAGACCCGCTTCATCGGGTCGCCGGAGTTCTCCAACCTGCCGCGCAAGTTCAAGACGGCCATCAGCGGCTCCCCGCTGCAGGACGTCGAGCACGAGGTGAACGACATCTCGTTCGTCGGCGTCGTCCACCCGGAGCACGGCCCCGGGTTCGACCTTTGGGTGGGCGGCGGCCTGTCGACCAACCCGATGCTTGCCCAGCGGCTCGGCGCCTGGGTGCCCCTGCACGAGGTCGCCGACGTGTGGGCCGGCGTCATCGGGGTCTTCCGCGACTACGGCTACCGGCGGCTGCGCACCCGGGCCCGGATCAAGTTCCTGGTCAGCGACTGGGGCGTCGAGCGGTTCCGCGAGGTGCTCGAGACCGAGTACCTCGGCCGCCGGCTGGTCGACGGTCCGGCGCCCGCCGCCCCGGCCGGCCCCCGCGACCACGTCGGCGTCCACCCGCAGACCGACGGCCGGTTCTACGTCGGCCTGGCACCGACGGTCGGGCGGGTGTCCGGCTCGACGCTGGTGCGGCTCGCGGACGTCGCCGAGGCGCACGGCTCCACGCGGGTGCGCACCACGCCGCACCAGAAGGTCGTCGTCCTCGACGTCGCGGACGAGCAGGTGGACGGCCTGGTCGACGCGGCGGACGCCCTCGGGCTCAGTGCGCGGCCGTCGACGTTCCGCCGCAGCACGATGGCCTGCACCGGCATCGAGTTCTGCAAGCTGGCGATCGTCGAGACCAAGGCCAGGGCGGCCAAGCTGGTCGACGAGCTGGAGGCCCGGCTGCCCGACCTCGACGTCCCACTGACCATCAACGTCAACGGCTGTCCCAACTCCTGCGCCCGGATCCAGGTCGCCGACATCGGGCTCAAGGGCCAGCTGGTGCCCGGGCCGGACGGCCGGCAGGTCGAGGGCTTCCAGGTGCACCTTGGTGGCGGCCTCGGGCTCGACGCCGGCTTCGGACGCAAGCTGCGCGGCCAGAAGGTGACCGCCGACGAGCTGCCCGACTACGTCGAGCGGGTCGTGTCCCGGTTCGTCGCCGAGCGGGCCGAGGACGAGCGCTTCGCGCAGTGGGTCGCCCGCGCCGACGAGCGTGATCTCAGGTGAGTGAGGCCCGCGCGGTGCCGTTCTACTGCCCCTTCTGCGGCGACGAGGACCTGCGGCCGCACGAGGACACGCACGGTGCCTGGCACTGCCGCAGCTGTGCCCGGGTGTTCTCGCTCAAGCTGGTCGGGCTGGTGAGCTCCCGATGACTGCGGCCCTGCTGAGCCCGATGCCGACGTACGACCAGCTCGGCCCGAACCTGGCCGCCAACCGCGAGGCGCTGGCCCGGCGCGCCGCCTGGCGCCTGGAGGACGCTTCACCCGAGGTCATCGTGCGGTGGGCGGTGCGGACCTTCGGTGCGCGCTTCGCGATCACCTCCTCGATGGCCGACGCGGTGCTCGTCGACGTCGTCGCCCGGGTGGCGCGGTCGACCGGGACGCGCACCGACGTGCTCTTCCTGGACACCGGATACCACTTCGACGAGACGCTGACCATGCGCGACGCAGTCGCGGCGACCTACCGCGGGCTGGTCGACGTGGTGACCGTGCAGCCGGAGCAGTCGGTGGCCGAGCAGGACGCGACCGAGGGTCGCGACCTCTTCGCCAGCAACCCGGACCGGTGCTGCTCCCTGCGCAAGGTGGCACCGCTGGACGGTGCGCTGGCCGGCTACGACGCGTGGGGCAGCGGCCTGCGCCGCGACGACTCGGTGTCCCGGTCGCGCACGCCGGTCGTCGACTGGGACCGCCGCAACGGCAAGGTCAAGGTCAACCCGCTCGCCCGGTGGTCGCAGGCCGACGTCGACGACTACGTCGCCCGGCACGGCGTGCTGGTCAACCCGCTGTTGTCCGACGGCTTCGCCTCCGTCGGCTGCTTCCCGTGCACCCGGCGCACGAACGCGGTCGACGGCGCCGACGCGTCCGACGCCCGGTCGGGCCGGTGGGCCGGCACCGGCAAGACCGAGTGCGGCATCCACACACCCACCGACGTCGGGGCACCGTCATGAGCACACCTGACTACCCGTTGACCCTGGACGTTGCCGGCCGCCGGACACTGGTCGTCGGCGGCGGGCCGGTCGCGGGCCGGCGAGCGACCGGGCTGGTGACCGCCGGCGCCCGCGTCGTGGTCGTCGCGCCGTACGTCTGCGAGGAGCTGCGCGACCTGGTCGCGGCAGGACGCGTCGAGTGGGAGGCGCGCGACTACGAGGCCGACGACCTCGCAGGCGCCTGGCTGGTGCACACCGCGACCGGCGACCGGGCGACCGACGACCTGGTGGCCGCCCACGCCGAGGCCGACCGGGTCTGGTGCGTGCGCGCCGACGACGCGTCGCGGTCCGCGGCATGGACGCCCGCTGTCGCCCGCACCGGCTCGGTGACCGTCGCGGTCACCGCCGGCGGCGACCCGCGCCGCGCCCGGGCGCTGCGCGAGGCGATCGCCGTCGCGCTGGACTCGGGCGACCTCCCCCTGCGCCATCACCGCCGGGCCGCCACCGGGCATGTCGCACTGGTCGGTGGCGGCCCGGGTGACCCGGGGCTGATCACGACGCGCGGCCGGCGGCTGCTGGCCGAGGCCGACGTCGTCGTGGTCGACCGGCTCGCGCCTCGTGCGCTGCTCGACGGGCTGGACGACGACGTCGTGGTGGTCGACGTCGGCAAGACCGCTGGCCACCACCCGGTGCCGCAGGAGGGCATCAACCAGCTCCTGGTCGAGCAGGCCCGGGCCGGGCGGCGGGTGGTGCGCCTGAAGGGCGGCGACCCCTTCGTGCTCGGGCGCGGCGGCGAGGAGGCGCTGGCCTGCATCGCGGCCGGTGTGACCGTCGAGGTGGTGCCCGGCGTGACCAGCGCGATCTCGGTGCCCGCGGCGGCCGGCATCCCGGTCACCCATCGGGGGCGCTCGCGCCAGGTCACCATCGCCTCGGGCCACGAGGGGCTCGACTGGGCGTCGCTGGCCCGGCTGGACGGGACGCTGGTCCTGCTGATGGGCGTCAGCGGGCTGGCCGAGGCGACGGCCGCCCTGGTGCGGCACGGCAAGCCGGCCAGCACCCCGGTGGCGATCGTGGAGTCCGGGTTCCTCCCCGAGCAGCGCACCACGGTGGGCACCCTGGCGACCATCGCCGAGCTGGCCGCCGATCGTGGCGTGCGGCCGCCGGCGGTCGTCGTGGTCGGCTCCGTGGTCGACCTGCACGCCGCCCTCGCCGGGTGACCGGCCCGTGACCAGCGGCCTGCCGCCGCTGGTCGCCGTGGCCCACGGCAGCCGGGACCCCGCCGCCGCCGTGGTGACCGAGGCGCTCCTCGCGGAGGTACGCCGTCAGCGACCCGGCCCGGAGGTCGTCGCGAGCTACCTCGACCACGCCGAGCCGCGGCTGGCCGACGCCCTGACGGGGCTGGCCCGGCCCTCGGTGGTGGTGCCGCTGCTGCTCGGGGCGGCCTACCACGCGGGCGTCGACATCCCGGCCGCGATCCGGGAGGCCGGCGGCACGGCGCTGCAGGCCGACGTGCTCGGCCCGGACCCCTTGCTGCTGGCCGCCCTCGAGCGGCGGCTGGCCGAGGTCGACGTGGTGGCCGGCGACCCGTCCACCGCGGTGGTCCTGGCGGCCGCCGGGTCCACCGACCCCGACGCGGTGGGCGGCGTACGCACGCTGGCGCGGGAGTGGGCCGGGCGGGGCTGGTGGGCAGCCGAAGCGGCCTTCGCCAGCGGCGCGGGGCCGACCGTCGAGGAGGCGGTCGCCGGGCTCCGCGCGAGGGGCGCTGAGCGGGTCGCCGTGGCGCCGTACCTGCTCTTCCCGGGGCTCTTCGCGGACCAGGTGGCGGCCGCGGGCGGCGACGTCACGAGTGCCGTCCTGGGCGACGCCCCCGAGGTGGCTAGGCTCGTGCTCGCCCGCTACGACGCGCGACGAGGAGACCTCCGATGAGCAGCGATCCGGACCTGCGCACCGCCGACCCCGAGGTCGCCGACCTCGTCGCCGCCGAGGAGGCCCGCCAGCGGGACTCGGTGCGGCTGATCGCGTCGGAGAACTACGTCTCGCGTGCCGTGCTCGAGGCCACCGGCACGATGCTGACGAACAAGTACAGCGAGGGCTACGCCGGCAAGCGGTACTACGAGGGCCAGCAGGTCATCGACCAGGTCGAGACGCTGGCCGTGGAGCGTGCCAAGGCGCTCTTCGGCGTCGAGCACGCCAACGTGCAGCCCTACTCCGGGTCGCCGGCCAACCTCGCCGTCTACCTGGCCTTCCTCGCCCCCGGCGAGACCGTCATGGGCATGGCGCTGCCGATGGGCGGCCACCTCACGCACGGCTGGAGCGTGTCGGCGACCGGCAAGTGGTTCCGCTCGGTGCAGTACGGCGTGCGCAAGGAGACCGGCCGGGTCGACATGGACGAGGTGCGCGACCTGGCCGTGGCCGAGCGTCCCAAGGTCATCTTCTGCGGCGGCACCGCGGTGCCGCGCACCATCGACTTCCCGGCGTTCGCGGACATCGCCCGCGAGGTCGGCGCGGTCCTGGTGGCCGACATCGCCCACATCTCGGGCCTGGTGGCCGGCGGTGCGCACCCGTCGCCGGTCGGCCACGCCGACGTGATCACCACGACCACCCACAAGACGCTGCGCGGCCCCCGCGGCGCGATGATCATGAGCACCGAGGAGCACGCCAAGGCGCTGGACAAGGCGGTCTTCCCCGGGCTGCAGGGTGGGCCGCACAACCACACGACGGCCGCCATCGCGGTCGCGCTCAAGGAGGCTGCCACCCCGCAGTTCCGCGACTACGCCCACGCGATCGTCGCCAACGCCAAGGCGCTGGCGGAGGGCCTGTCGTCGCGCGGCTTCGACCTGGTGTCGGGCGGCACCGACAACCACCTGCTGCTCGTCGACCTGGAGAACAAGCAGCTGCCGGGCAAGCAGGCCGCCAAGGCGCTGGACCGCGCCGGCATCGAGCTCAACTACAACACCGTCCCGTTCGACCCGCGCAAGCCCTTCGACCCCTCGGGCATCCGCATCGGCACCGCGGCGGTCACCTCGCGCGGCATGACCCCCGACGACATGGACACGATCGCCGGCTGGATCGACGCGGTGGTCGAGGCGGAGCGCTCGGGCGACGCGGCCGGTGTGGACAAGGTGGGCGCCGCCGTCCGCGAGCTGTGCGGCCGCTACCCGACCCCCGGCCTGCCCACCTAGGATGATCACCAGACGACGCGCCGGGGCGGGGACGGCGTGTCGTCTCAGGATCGGAGCCGGTGCAGGGGCGATGTGCCGACGCCGGTGACCGATCGGGGAGAATCCCCCGCATGGAGATCTGGCCGGGCACGGCGTACCCGCTGGGCGCGACCTTCGACGGTGCGGGCACCAACTTCGCGCTCTTCTCGGAGGCCGCGGACCGCGTCGAGCTCTGCCTGTTCGAGGGCAGCGACAACAGCAGGCGGCTGACCGAGACCCGGGTCGAGCTGCCCGAGGTGGACGGCTTCGTCTGGCACGGCTACCGGCCGCGGGTCGGGCCTGGCCAGCGCTACGGCTTCCGCGTCCACGGGCCGCGCGACCCCTCACGCGGCCTCCGGTGCAACCCCTCCAAGCTGCTGCTCGACCCCTACGCCAAGGCCGTCGAGGGTCAGGTCGACTGGGCCGAGTCGCTCTTCGACTACCGCTTCGCCGCGGCCAACCGGGTCAACACCCTCGACTCCGGCCGGCACGCGCCCAAGTCGGTGGTCATCAACCCGTTCTTCGACTGGCAGAACGACCGCCACCCCAACACGCCCTACCACCAGACGGTCATCTACGAGGCGCACGTCCGCGGCCTGACGATGACCCACCCGGCGCTGCCCGACAACATCCGCGGCACCTACGCGGGCATCGGGCACCCGGCGATCATCGAGCACCTGCACCGCATCGGCGTCACGGCCATCGAGCTCATGCCGGTGCACCAGTTCGTCCAGGACCACCACCTCGTCGAGCGCGACCTCTCCAACTACTGGGGCTACAACACCATCGGGTTCTTCGCCCCCCACAACGCCTACTCGTCGAGCGGCCAGCGCGGGCAGCAGGTGCTCGAGTTCAAGGCGATGGTCCGTGACCTGCACGCGGCCGGCATCGAGGTGAT
>DATHAP010000121.1 GCA_035489715.1 Actinomycetes bacterium | reverse complement strand
GCGGCGAGCGCCGCCTTGTCGGCGATGGAGGGAGCGAAGGACGCGTCGTCGGCGAGCCGCTCGAACGCGGTCAGCTCGCCGTAGGCGAGCGCGCCCAGGAGGTCGACCACTGCCAGCCGGTAGTCGGAGTCCCCCATCGGGTCGGTGGCCGGGTCGGCCGGCGGTTCGGTGAGCGCCTCCACGCGGCTCGACGAGGCGTCGGGCGGCTGCGTCGTCACGGTCCGCAGCGTATCGACGGTAGGGTGAGCGTGGAGCACGGACGCCCGGCCGCCGCCACGTCGGCAGCCCGCCCCGGCTCCCCCGAGTCGATTGAAGGGCACCGTCCTGACTATCCCCACGTTCGCCGACCTCGGCGTGCTCCCGGCCACGGTCGAGGCGCTCGAGGCCGTCGGCATCACCCACCCGTTCCCGATCCAGGCGCTGACCCTCCCGGTCGCCCTGCACGGGCACGACATCATCGGCCAGGCCAAGACCGGCACCGGCAAGACGCTCGGCTTCGGCATCCCGCTGCTGCAGCGGGTGGTCCTCGACGGCGAGGACCACGGCGACCCGGCGCTGCCGCCGCCTGCCGCGGGCAAGCCGCAGGCGCTCGTCGTGGTGCCGACCCGCGAGCTGTGCATCCAAGTGACCGGCGACCTCGAGAAGGCGGCGGCCCGCCGCAAGGTGCGGCTGCTCTCGATCTACGGCGGCCGGGCGTACGAGCCGCAGGTCGAGACTCTGCGCAAGGGGGTCGAGGTCGTCGTCGGCACGCCCGGACGGCTGATCGACCTGGCCCAGCAGGGCCACCTGGACCTCGGCCACGTGCGCACCCTGGTGCTCGACGAGGCCGACGAGATGCTCGACCTGGGCTTCCTGCCCGACGTCGAGAAGATCGTCCGGCTGGTGCCGGCCGGTCGGCAGACCATGCTGTTCTCCGCCACCATGCCGGGCGCGATCATCACGCTGGCCCGGTCGTACATGCATCACCCGACGCACATCCGCGCCGTCGACCCAGACGACGACGGCCAGACGGTGAAGGCCGTCGAGCAGCACGTCTTCCGGGCGCACGCGATGGACAAGGTGGAGATGCTCGCCCGCATCCTGCAGTCCGACGGCCGCGGGCTCACCCTGGTGTTCTGCCGAACCAAGCGCACCGCGCAGAAGGTCTCCGACGAGCTGGCCGACCGCGGCTTCGCCGCCGGCGCCGTGCACGGCGACCTCGGCCAGGGAGCGCGCGAGCAGGCGCTGCGGGCCTTCCGCAACGGCAAGGTCGACGTCCTCGTCGCGACCGACGTCGCGGCGCGGGGCATCGACGTGCAGGACATCACGCACGTCATCAACTACCAGTGCCCCGAGGACGAGAAGACCTATCTGCACCGGATCGGGCGCACCGCCCGGGCCGGCGCGTCGGGCAGCGCGATCACCTTCGTCGACTGGGACGACATGCCCCGGTGGTCGCTCATCGACAAGGCGCTCGACCTCGGCTTCGGCGAGCCCGAGGAGACCTACTCGACCTCCGACCACTTCTACGAGGAGCTCGAGATCCCGCGCGAGGTGACCGGCGTCCTGCCCCGCGCCAAGCGCACCCGGGCCGGGCTCGAGGCCGAGGAGGTGGAGGACCTCGGCGAGACCGGGCGGCGCCCGGCCGAGGGCCGCGGCCGGACGAGCGGGGGCGGACGCTCCGGTGGGTCCGGCGGGCGCTCCGGCGGCTCGGGCGGCTCCGACGGCTCCGGCGGGCGCTCCGGTGGCCGCGGCAGTCGGAGCAGAGGCGGGTCGGAGCGGCGGGACGCCGTGGCGGCCGGCCCGGACACGTCGGGTGCAGGCGGTGCCGCCGGTGCAGGGGGTGCCGCCGGCGCCGGCGGTGCCGCCGGTGACGGCGGGTCCGCCGAGCGCAAGCCGCGACGCAGCCGCAACCGCCGCCGCACCCGCGGCGGCCGCCCGGCCGAGGGCGGTGCCCCCACCGCCGGCGCCGGCACCGACAGCTGACCCGCCGGACCCGAACGACCGGCTCAGGGCCGGCCCGACCGGTCTCCGTCCGGCGCGTAGGCCACGTCGGGCGCTGCTCGCACACCCGCGTCGGTGAGGGCCTGCTGGTAGGCCAGTGCCGCGTCCTCGAGCAGCCCCAGCTGGGCGAACGCGTCGGCCAGCTCGCGCCAGGCCGCCGCGGCGTCGCGGGCCATCCGTAGCCCGGACATCCCGGCCGCCGCGGCCCGGTAGGCAGCGACCGCCTGGTCCCGGCGACCCAGCGCCAGCAGCGCCCGGGCCCGGACCAGGGTCGTGTGGGCGGTCTCCAGGCGGGGACCGCTGCCGAGCCGCCGCTGCGCCTCGTCCACCAGCGCGAGCGCCTCGTCCGGCCGGCCGAGCACCAGCTCGGCCCGGGCCAGCTCGGTCTCGCTGTAGGCGAGGTCGATCTCGCTCCCCACGTCGAGGAGCGCCTTGTGGGCGGCGCGCAGGAGCTCGCTGGCCTCCGCGGCGCGTGGCGGCAGCGACCGCAGCAGCAGCCAGGCGTAGGCGGTCCTCAGCCGGGCCAGGGCGCGCACGTCGTCGCCCTCGGCGTAGACCGCGATCGCCCGCTCGGCCAAGGTCAGCGCGGTCGGCAGGTCGTCGCGGCGCTCGGCGACCAGGCTGGCGTTCCAGTGCACCGCGGCCCGTCCCCGGGACGATCCGTGCTCACCCAGGGTCTGAAGCACCTCGAGGGCGACCGACTCGGCGCGCACCAGGTCGCCGCGCTCGAAGTACAGACCGAGCACCGTCGACGCGAGCTCGGCGTGCTGGTCGCTGCCGGCCAGGCCCAGCCGGCGGACCGACGCCAGGGTCCGCTCGCCCACGTCGAGGGCATAGGAGACGTCGCCGACCTCCCTGTAGCAGCGCACGACGTCGACCGTGAGCCGCAGCTGCTCGCCGTAGCGGCCGGCCGCGCCTGCTTCGGCACGCAGCTCCTCGAGCTCGCGGATCGCCTCCTCCAGCCGGCCCAGGGACTCCAGCGTCCTGGCCCGCAGGCGGCGGTGCCGCCATCGCTCGCTGTCGGAGACGGCTCCGAGGTGGCCCGCGACGGCGTCCATCTGGGTGAGGGCGTCGACCGGCTCCCCGTTGCGCAGGGCCAGGTCGGCGTAGTCGAGAGCCAGCCGGACCCGGTCCAGGTCCGCCGGGTCCTGGCCGTGGCGGAGGTAGTCGACGGTGCAGCCCAGCCGTTGGGCGAGGACGGACAGGGCCGCTCCGGTCGGTCGACGGCGACCGGACTCCAGCAGCGACACGTAGCTCGCGGAGAGGGCGTCACCACCGGCCTCGGCCTGCGACAGCCCGGCCTGGCGCCGCGCCTGGCGCAGTCGGGCGGGCAGCCCGCCCTCGCCCCCCATGGCGTCGGCCGGGCCGGTCGTGGTCGTGCTGGACCCGCCGTCGGGCACGTCTCGTCCTCCTTCGGCTGAGCAGGCGCGCGGTCGGCGCAGGCGGGGACCGCAGCGTCTCACCGGCGCCGTCACGAGGCTACCTAACAGAGATTGACCGTGCCGTTGACCAACCGAAGGTCAACCCTTTGACTCCTTGGGTCAAGTCCCATGACACAAGGAGTCATCATGCGTCGTATCCTGTGCGTGCTCGCAGTGCCCGTCCTCGTCGCTGCGCTACTGCTCGCCCCCTCCAGCGAGGCGGCGGTCGGCGCGAGGCCGGCGCTGCAGCACCCGCCGACCTGCTGCTAGCGGGCGGTGGCGGGCCGCAGGCCCGGGCCTCGCAGGGGAAGGCCCGGGCCCGTGGTCGGCCGCGAGCCGGTCAGAGGCGCAGGCCGAGGTGGACCCAGGTCCGCCTCCGGCACGCCGGGCACCGCAGCCACGAGGAGTGCCGGCCGCGCAGGAACGGCAGGTGCAGCGAGGGCAGCGCCAGTCCGACCAGTGCGCGCGGCGTCACCACCGTGGTCTGGCCGCAGCGGGAGCACTCGATCTCGACCGCGCCGAGCGCGGGCGGCTGCTCCGCGACGCTGTACAGCGCCCGGCGGCCCATCGGGTCCGAGGCTGCCGGCCGTACCCCGGCGGCCGGCGGGTCCACGCTGCGCCGGCGCAGCCGGTCGAAGCCCTGCTCGCTCACCCGAAGAGGCTCTCGGCCAGCACCCGGTAGGCGTCGGCACCCCGGGTCCGGCGGGCGGTCGTCAGCACCGAGCGGCCGGCGGCGGGCGCCTCGGCGAAGCGCACCGACCGGGGGATCGAGGGCTCGAGCACCTCGAGGTCGTAGCGGTCGGCCACGTCCGCCAGGACGGCCCGGGCGTGGTTGGTGCGGCCGTCGAACATCGTCGGCAGCACCCCCAGCACGCGCAGCGACGGGTTCAGGATCCGCTGCACGTCGTGGATCGTGTCCAGCAGCTGGCCGACGCCGCGGTGGGAGAGCATCTCGCACTGCAGCGGGATGATCACCTCGTCGGCGGCGGTGAGGGCGTTGAGGGTGAGCACCCCCAGCGATGGCGAGCAGTCGAGCAGCACGACGTCGTACGCCGGGGAGACCTCGGCCAGCGCGCTCCGGAGCACGTACTCGCGGCCGGCCCGGCTCAGCAGCGCCGCCTCGGTGCCGGCCAGCTCGATGGTGGCGGGGAGCAGGTCGACGCCGTCCTCGGTGGGCTGGATGGCCATCGCCGCGCCCACCCGCCCGAGCAGCACGTCGTGGACGCTGAGCTCGACGGCCTCGGGGTCCAGGCCGAGGGAGAAGGTGAGGCAGGACTGCGCGTCGAGGTCGACGAGCAGCACCTTGCGCCCCTGCTCGGCCAGTGCCGACCCGAGGGAGGCCACGGTGGTGGTCTTGGCCACCCCGCCCTTCTGGTTCGCCACGGCGATCGTCCGGGTCACGTCGGCCATTGTGCCCGTCCTGCACCGGGGCGCGTCACCCGCCGCCGGTAGCGTTCTGCCCTGTGAGCACCCCGCCGTTCGTCGATCGGCCCGCCGGGGTGGACCAGGTCCGGGTGCCGGCCGGCCGAGGCGACCTCGCCGCGCTGGTCGCCGCGCCCGACCGGCCGCCGCGCGACTCTGCGGGCGCCGAGGGCTCGCCGGCCGTCCTGGTGCCCGGCTTCACCGGGTCCAAGGAGGACTTCATCGCAGTGCTCGAGCCGCTGGCCGCCGGCGGTCACCGGGTGGTGGCTCTGGACCTGCGCGGCCAGTTCGAGTCGCCCGGCGACGGGGACGCCACGTCGTACGACGTCAGGTCACTCGCCGAGGACGTGCTCGCGGTGGCCCGATCGCTCGGGCGCCCGGTCCACCTCCTCGGCCACTCCTTCGGCGGGCTCGTCGCGCGCGCGGCCGCGCTGGCCGACCCGGCCGCGCTGCGCTCCCTGACGATCATGGGCTCCGGGCCGGCAGCGGTCCCGCACCCCGCGGCGAGCAACCTGCAGCTCATCGCCCAGGCGCTGCCGGTGATGGACCTGCCGACCATCTGGGCCGCCAAGCGCGAGCTCGAGTCACAGGTCGAGCCGGTCCCGCCGGACCCGCACATCGAGGAGTTCCTGCACCGGCGGTTCCTGTCCAACGACCCCGTCTGCCTCCTGCGGATGGCCGAGCAGCTGCTGACCGAGACCGACCGGGTCGACGAGGTGGCCGCCCTGGGCCTGCCCACGCTGTCGATGTGGGGGCCGGACGACGACACCTGGCCACCCGCCCTGCAGGCCGACATGGCGCGCCGGCTGGGCGCCCGCACCGCGGTCGTCGAGGGCTCCGGCCACTCCCCGGCGGCCGACCGGCCGGTCGAGACCGCCGCCGCGCTGCTGGAGTTCTGGGCCGAGGTCGACGCGTCGGGCCCGCGGGTCGACCGCACCGTGAGTCAGGCCACCGGCTCGGCCAGCCCCGACCACGGCTCCGCCGGCGCGACCGCCGCCGACCCCGCGGGGCAGACCCGCAGGTAGTCGCACCACCGGCAGGCCGGCGAGACGTCGGGCGGGAAGGCCGCGTCGGCCTCCTCGTCGCTGAGACCGGCCCGGTAGGCGGCGTCGGCCGCTGCTGCCTCACCACCCACGGACTCGGCGCGGCGCAGGTGCCGGTCCAGCGACTCGTCGGTGTGGTCGTGCGCCAGCACGTGACCCGACGGCAGGTGGTGCAGCTCGACCCGGACGCACGGCCGCCGCAGCGTGCGGGTCACGGCCAGCGCGTAGAGGGCGAGCGCGAGCGAGCTTCTGGCGTCGTACGACGTCAGCAGCCGACGGCCGGTCTTGTAGTCGACGACCACCACCTGGTCGTGCCCGTCGACCACGCGGCGGTCCAGGCGGTCGACCCGGCCGGACACCGCGAGGGCACCGGTGCTGGTGGCCACGGTGCGCTCGACGCCGAGCGGATCCTCGCCGGGGTCGAGGGTCGCGGCGTAGCGGGTGACCATCTCGCGGGCCCGGTCGCGCCACCGGGCCGACTGCACGTCGTCGCGGAAGCCCTCGTGCAGCCACACCTGGTCCAGCAGGCGGCCGGCGGCCTCCGGCGTGCGGGAAGCCGGGGCGAGCCGGTGCCAGCCGGCCATCGCCAGGTGCACGGCGGACCCCACGCTGTTGTGCGCCCACGGCGGGCCCTTGGGCGGCTGCGGCTTGTCGAGGTAGGTGAAGCGGTAGCGACGGCGGCAGTCGAGCCAGGTGGTGAGCCGGGTCGGTGTGCAGGCGAAGAGCCGCTTCGGCAGCCCCTCGAGGGCCAGCTCGGGCTGGCTCACCGACATGGCCACGTCATCCGGTCAGGCTTCCTTGACGAACGCCGTCACCGCGTCGGCCACCAGCTGGACGGCGATGGCGGAGAGCAGGAGGCCGGCGATGCGGGTGATGAGGATGACGCCGCTCTCCTTGATGACTCGGATGATGACGACCGAGAAGCGCATGAACAGCCACAGCACGATGTGCACCGCGACGATGCCGAGGGCGACGGCGACGCCCTCCCACACGTCGTCGACGCGCTGGACGAAGACGATCGTGGCCACGATCGCCCCCGGCCCGGCGAGCAGCGGCGTGCCCAGCGGCACGAGGGCGACGTTGACGTTCGCCGTCTCGGTCGGCTCGTCGGCCTGCCCGGTGAGCAGCTCCAGGGCGACCAGCAGCAGGAGCAGCCCGCCGGCCGCCTGCAGGGCGGGAAGGGTGATGCCGAGGTAGCTGAGGATGGTCTGCCCGAACAGGGCGAACACCACGATGACGACGAAGGCGACGAGCACCGCCTGGGCGGCCAGCCGCTTGCGCATCGCGGACGACCGGCCGCTGGTGAGGCTGAGGAACAGCGGGATGGTGCCCGGCGGGTCCATGATCACGAAGAGCGTGACGAAGACCTCGCCGAACAGCTTGCCGTCGGAGGCGGTCACCGCGTCAGGCGGTCAGGACGGCCGTGGGGCTGCCCGCCTGGGCGAGCAGGGCGTCGACGACCGCGGGATCCGTGGTGTTCTCACCGAGGCGGTTCTCCTTGCCGCTGCCGTGGTAGTCGCTCGCCCCGGTGACCAGCAGGTCGAGCTCGGCGGCGAGCGCACGGAGCCGGGTCCTGGCCTCGGGCGGGTTGTCGCGGTGGTCCACCTCGAGGCCGGCCAGCCCGGCGGCGGCCATCGCGGCGATGGCGTCCTCGCCCACCGTCCGGCCGCGCTTGGCGGCTGCCGGGTGAGCGAACACCGGCACTCCCCCGGCCTCGCGGACGAGCCGCACGGCGCGGACCGCGTCGACGTAGTAGTGGCCGACGAAGAACTCGCTGCCGTCGTGCAGCAGGGTGTCGAACGCCGCCGTCCGGTCGGGGACGACACCGGCGGCGACCAGGGTGTCGGCGATGTGCGGGCGGCCGACGGTCGCGCCGTCCTGCAGCTGGGTGAGCACCAGCTCCCAGGTGATCGGGTAGCCGGCCGCGGCCAGCTTGACCACGATCGCCTTAGCCCGCGGGACCCGGTCGTCGAGCGCCGTCGCCATCTCGTCGGCGAGCTCCTGGTGCCCGGGGTCGAAGAGGTAGGCGAGCAGGTGGAGGCTCACGCCCTCCCACACGCAGGAGATCTCGGCGCCGCGCACGAGCCGCAGCCCCTCGTGCCGGGCCAGCGCCGCCTCCGCCTCCGCCCAGCCGCGCGTCGTGTCGTGGTCGGTGAGGGCCACCACGGCGAGCCCGGCCTCGGCCGCCGCACGCACCAGCTCGGCGGGCGAGTCGGTGCCGTCGGAGGCGTTGCTGTGGGCGTGCAGGTCGGCGACGTCGGTGGCGTCGGTGGCGTCGGCGGGGTCGGCGTGCACCGGTACAGCGTAGGGGCGGCGGGCACCCCCGCCCGGTCAGTCGCTCAGGCGTGGGGACAAGGCACCGAGCGGGAGGTCCGGCACCGTGCCGTCGCGCAGGTCGCGCAGCGCGAAGTCGTCGATGAGGAGGAAGCCGGCGCTCTCCGGCCAGACGACGGCCCAGACCCAGCAGCCCAGCGCCTCGCCGACGTAGACCGCCCGGTCGTCGGAGGCCGCGAGGGACCACATGGCGGTGGGGTGGTCGGCCGCCTCGAGCTTGGCGTCGGGCGCCCGGCCGTCGGGGATGCCGCCGCCGTCCGGCCCGTCCAGGCCGGCGAACCGGGCCCCCAGCCCGATGCCGGGCTCCTCGGCCACCAGCACCAGCTCCGCCACCCCGCCCAGCGGCGCGGGTCCCGAGCAGGCGAGCGCGGTCGCGCGGGCGCCGGTGCGCTCGTCGCCGGCCACGGCCAGCCCGGTGACCAGCCAGCCACGAGGCAACGGCCACGGCAGCCAGACCGGCACCGCGGCGCGGGCGGCCTCCGTGCGCACCTGGTCCTGGGTCGGCTGCACGACGGGCTGCAGCGGATGGACCGCGCCGTGGGTGTCGCACTGCCAGGCGCTGGACCACAGCCCAGGCGCGTGCAGGCCGGCACCGCAGCGGGGACAGCCCGGACCCACCCTCATGAGGACGACGGTGCTGCCCTAGCAGTCCCGCCGTCAAGAGTCGAGGGTCGTCGGCGCCGGGCGGAGCCGTCGAAGCGCCGTGCCACCTAGGCTCGCCGCCATGGGCTCCGCGGGCGGCTGGTCGACGGGTGGGCCACGGGTGCCGTGCGTCGGCGCCCTGGTCCACGACGACGACGGCCGGCTGCTCGTCGTGCGGCGCCGGCACGAGCCGGGTGCCGGGCTCTGGTCGGTGCCGGGTGGCCGCGTCGAGGCCGGCGAGAGCGACCTGACGGCCGTACGTCGCGAGGTTCTCGAGGAGACCGGGCTGCACGTCACGGTGGGGCTGCTGGTGGGCACGGTCGTCCGCCCGGGACCGGGTGGGGTGCTCTACGACATCCGGGACTACGCGTGCGCCCTCGCCGTCACGACCTCCCCGGTCGCCGGCGACGACGCCACCGAGGTGCGGTGGGCCGACCGGGCAGAGCTCAAGGCGCTCGACCTGGTCGACGGCTTGTGGGACGCCCTGCACGAGTGGGGCATGCTGCCGCACTGAGCCGTCCGCGGGTGCCGAGCCGGTCAAGAAGTCGTGGTTTCCGCCCGAGACCACGGTGTGGCGACCTACCGTGCTGACATGCCCGCCCACCCGACCCTGCGGCTCCGGCTGACCTGGTCGCAGCGCCGCGCGTTCGTGATGACAGTGCTGGGCTTCCAGGCCCTGGTCTGGGGTGACGTGCTGCTCAACGACGGCGGCCTCGGCGGTGGCCCGGGCACCGCGCTGGCCGGTCTGGCGCTGGTCGTCATGGCGGCCGCGACCTGGTGGGTCGGCACGTCCGCCACCGCTCGCGGCATCGTCGTCCACGCGGTGCCCACGATGGTCATCCCGTGGGACGAGGTGCGCGAGATCGAGGTCACCCGCCAGCTCGGGGTCAAGACCGTCGTCGTCCACCACGACGCCGTCCACCACGGCACCACCGTCCGACGCCGGACCCGGCTCAGCGCGCCGACCACCGGCCCGCTCGGCCGCGACGACGCCTTCCATGACAAGGTCCACGACCTGCGTCGCCACTGGGCGGCGCACCGGGCGACCCGCCCGGCCGCAGCCACCTGACCCTTCTGCTCAGGTCCGCCCGCTCGCGCGCCGATCATCCCGGTGAGGACCCAGCGAGACCGGGGAGGGCGGATGGGCCGGATCACTGCTGACCGCACCGGCCCGCTGCCGGCGCTCGACCCCAGCTGCCTGGCCGACCTGGCCCACCAGCTCGGCGACGTCGCTCCGGCCCGCGAGACGGTGCTGATCTTCCTGCACGCGGTCGACGAGCGCCGCAGCCAGCTGGTCGAGGCGGTGATGGCCGCCGACCTGGCCGGGGTGCGCCTGGTGGCGCACAGCCTGGCGTCGGTGAGCGCCCTGCTCGGCGCCCGCGACCTGCACAACCTCAGCTCGCACCTCGAGGCCTCGGCCCTGCTCCGCGACCTGGACGACGTGACCGAGGTCTGGCCGGCCTTCGAGGTGGCCCTCGACCGGGCTGCCGACGCGCTGCGGGCGTGGCTCGCGGCCGCTGCCTAGCTGTTCTGCGGTTGCGGCCGGCCCGGCTGCTCGCCGCCGCGCTGGTCGCCGTACGACCTCTTCGGGACCATCACCTTGCGCCGGAAGACGCACACGACCGTGCCGTCCTGCTTGTAGCCGCGCGTCTCCACGTGCACCACCCCGCGGTCGTCCTTCGACCGGGACTCCATCTTGTCGAGCACGGTCGTCTCGCCGTAGATGGTGTCGCCGTGGAAGGTCGGCTTGACGTGCCTGAGCGATTCGACCTCGAGGTTGGCGATCGCCTTGCCGCTGACGTCGGGCACGGACATGCCGAGCAGCAGCGAGTAGATGTAGTTGCCCACCACCACGTTCTTCCCGAAGTCGGTCGTCTGCTCGGCGTAGTTGGCGTCCATGTGCAGCGGGTGGTGGTTCATGGTCAGCAGGCAGAACAGGTGGTCGTCGTACTCCGTCACCGTCTTGCCCGGCCAGTGCTTGTACGTCGCCCCGACCTCGAACTCCTCGTAGTAGCGGCCGAACTGCATGGGCGGTCCTCTCGGAGGGCTCGACGTACGGGCTGCTCGCGCTGACCTGATCCTGCCGGATCCTCGTGCATCCCAAAGCGAGCGGCCCTTGACAGACTCGGTGCGTGGCTGTGCACAAGACCTTTCGGCCATTTCCGCGCCCTGGTAGGATCGAACACATGTTCGAGTCCGGTGATGACGTGTCGGTGACGTACGCCGAGGACATCGAGAAGCTCGCGGGCAGCTTGCGGTCAGCGGCCGTTGTCGACTCGGCCGCCGGCCACGGTGCGCCGTCGTTGCCGGCGGAGATCGTCGACCGGGTCGCTGGGCTCGAGGCGCTCAAGGCTGCGGCGGCTGCCGCGCAGGCGCGCTTGACCGACGCCCTCGACGAGTTGGTGCGCGCCGAGCGCGCGGCGCACGGCCTGCGGGCGGCCGAGCAAGGTCGGGGCGTCGCCTCCCAGGTCGCCCTTGCTCGCAAGGAGAGCCCCGCGAGAGGCGGGCAACACCTGGGTCTCGCCAAGGCCCTGGTGCACGAGATGCCGCACACCCTGGCCGCCCTCGAGCAGGGTCGGCTCTCGGAGTGGCGCGCGACGCTCCTGGTCCGCGAGACCGCCTGTCTCAGCCGCGAGGACCGGCGACTCGCCGACGCGGAGCTCTGCCGCGACCCGCGGGTGCTCGACGGGCTGGGCGACCGCGCGGTGGCGGCCGCCGCCGCGAAGGTCGCCTACCGGCTGGACCCCCACTCGGTGACCGCCCGCGCGTCTCGCGCGGCGCAGGACCGAGGGGTCTCGTTGCGGCCGGCGCCGGACGTGATGTCACGCCTCTCCGGTCTCTTCCCGGTGACCGACGGCGTCGCCACCTACGCAGCACTGAGCAAGGCCGCCGACGAGGCTCGCGCTGCCGGTGACCCGCGGAGCCGTCAGCAGGTCATGGCCGACACGCTGGTCGAGCGGGTCACCGGGCGCTCCTACGCCGAAGGCGTCGACATCGTGGTCGGGCTCGTCATGACCGACCGCACGGCGTTCGGCGGTGACCAGGAGCCGGTCCTCGTGCAGGACTACGGCCCGGTGCCCGCGCCGTGGGCGCGCGAGCTGCTGGCGGGTTCTGCGGCGGAGGCCGACGAGCCGAAGGTGGCACACGCGGCGCAGGTCCTGCTGCGTCGGCTCTGGACGGACCCGGAGACCGACGAGCTGGTCGCCCTGGAGTCGAAGGCGCACGCCTTCCCGCCTGCTCTTCGCGGGTTCCTCGTCCACCGCGACCGGGTGTGCCGTACACGCTGGTGCGACGCGCCCGTCCGGCACGCCGACCACGTGGTGCGGGCTAGTCAGGGCGGGCCGACGAGCGCTGACAACGGGCAGGGCCTCTGCGAGGCCTGCAACTACACGAAGGAATCCGCCGGGTGGTCGGCAGGGCCGGCACCCGGAAGTCGCCTCGGCCAGCACCGGGTGATCACAACGACGCCCACCGGCCACTCCTACGTGTCGCGCCCGCCGCCGCTTCCCGCCGCTCGACCGCCGTTGGGCAAGGCGATGCAGCCGCCTGACTGGGCGCGGCCCAGCCGGATCGAGACAGAGTTCGCCGCGAGGATCGGCCACGCGGCCTGAGTCGGTGCGGTGACGTCTCGTCGCACTGCTGCGTGCCCTGGTCCCGCCAAAGTGACAGGGATGCTCGCCTTCGCTCCATCGGCCACGCTCAGGCCAGGTCGGCGAGTTGTCGGTAGTGCTGGCGTTCGCCGTCAGGCAGGTGCCGGATGGCATGTCGCAGGATGGTCCTCGGGAGACCCGGCACGTGTCGGTCGAGGTAGGAGCGCAGCCGCTGGGGGTCGTGCTTTCCGGCCTCACGGACGAAACCGCCAACAGCCGCTTGCACGACCTCTTCGGGGTCGTGGGCGAGGAGGCCGGCGAGTGCAAAGGTGTCGTCCAGATCGCCGCCGCGGATGAAGTACCAGGTGGCGACGACGGACGTCCTCCGTCGCCATGGGTCTGACGAGCGTGCCAGCTCGTACAGGGGTGTCCGGTCGCGGTCGTTCAGGTAGCCGCCCACCACGTGAGGCGCTGCGCGGTCCACCAGGTCCCACGTGTTGATCAGGTCGTGCTCGCCGACGTACAGCTCATAGAGCGCCGCTCGTTCCTCGTCCGTGACTCGGCGGCGCCGGGCACGGAAGTCCATGATGCTCACGGCGCCGACACGATGCAGGTGTTCATTCGAGGCGAGTAGCCGTCGGACGTCGCCCAGTGGCATGTCGATGGACGTCTTGGCCAGGGTGAACACCTCGCGCATGGCAGGGTCGCGACCGGCCGTCAGTCGTTCCAGGGCTGCTGAGAAGTCGGCCGCGGTCGGAACGGCGTGCTCCGTCATGGCCTGAGCATAGGGATTCGCGCTGCGAGGAAGTCGTCCGGCGAGTGCGGCCGCGACCGCCTGTCCGCTACCGCAGGAGGTCGGGTGACATCGCCGAACCGGTTCAACTTGTCGCGATGCACAGCAGGGAGAACGCGACTGCGGCGACACCCGTACGGAAGTAGTGCCACAGGACCCACGGCCCCTCGTACGCCTCGCGGGTACCGCCCTTGGTGAGGGCGTCGTTGAGTGGCACGTTGACGGCGATGGTCGTGACGACCACTGACACGGCTGCCACGGCCGCGGCGATCGTGAGCGGATCGCTTCGCACAATGGCCAGGATCACGGCAAGGACGGGCGCACCCAGGAACAGGGTCAGGAACAGCGGGTTGACGATCACGACGTTGATGCGGTTCATCACTCGCACGAAGGTGTCGTCCGGGAGACCGTGCAGTGCCGGCATCACGGCGACACCTAACGCCAGATAGGTGCCGGCGAGCAGGCCGTTGAGGGCCTGCCCGCCGGTCAGGCGGAGGTCATCCATGGTGCGCCGACTGCGCGAGCGTGTTCCCGAGGAAGTCCGTGAAGTCCCGGGCCTGGCGTCCGAGGACATCTTCGATGCCGGACTCGAGCTGTGCGTTGCGGCCGTCGAGCACCTCGTCGAACACGTACGCCAGTCCTGTGGCGTCCTCCGCGGGCAGTCCCATCGAGACGAGTGCCGCGACGTAGTCCTGCACCGGGAGCTGCCGGTAGGCGACGGTGCGTCCGGAGGCCGTGCTGATCTCGTGGGCGAGGTCCCGGAAGGTGATCAGGCGCGGCCCGGTGAGCTCGTAGATGTGGCCGTTGTGCGCCGGGTCGAGGAGCGTGGCGACGGCGACGTCGGCGAGATCGTCGGCGTCGACGAAGGGCTCGCCGACGCTGTTCTCGACCATCGTCAGAGAGCCGCCGGCGATCTCCTCGGCCCAGAAGGCCTCGGTGAAGTTCTGGAAGAAGAACGCCGAACGCAGGATCGTCCACTCGGCGCCGGCCGCGATGAACGCAGCCTCCGCCTGTCGTGTACTGGCCTCACCGCGGCCGGACAGGAGCACCAGGCGCGTGCACCCGAGGGCGACGGCGCGCCCCGAGAACTCACCGACAATGGCGTCGGCGCCCGGTAGGCCCATGTCCGGCTGGAACGTGACGTAGGCGGAGGTGCAGCCCGTCAGGGCGCCCTCCCAGGTGGAGTCGTCGAGCCAGTCGAACCGTGGCTGGCTGTTGCGGCTGACGGCGCGGACGGGCTGGCCGAGTTCGGTCAGGCGATGGGCGACGCGGCTACCGGTCTTGCCGGTGCCGCCGGTGATCAGGATCGTCATGGCTCCAAGACTGACGCGCGGGATAGAGTGTGAGAATGCTTGTGCAGCGCAATGACATATGCAAGCGTCTACCGCGTGGATGTGATGAGCGCCCTTGTGGACGGGCCGCGTGCGCAGCGGGCGTTCGCCCTCAGGGCCGTCTTCGACGGCCGGTGGTCGATCACGGTCGAGGACCGTGCCCCGCTGACAGTCGTGGTGATGGCGCGGGGTCGGGCGACGTTCACCGGACCTCAGCAGGTGACCGAAGTCGCCTCGGGAGACGTGGTGCTGATCCGGGGCCCGGAGCCTTACACGTTTGCGGACTCGGCTCGGACACCAAAGGACATCCGCATCCTGCCCGGCCAGGTCTGCATCGACCCTCACGGTCGGATCCTCGCTGAAGACATGGAGCTCGGCGTCCGGACCTGGGGCAACACTCGCTCCGAAGATGCGACGGTCATGCTGATCGGCACCTACCAGCACGAGACCTCGGTCGGCTCCCTCCTGTTGTCGGAACTGCCGGCTGAGCTGGTGATCCGGGACCTCGACCCGACACTGATCGGCGTGACCGCGCAGGAGATCGTCAAGGATGAGCCCGGGCAGGCCGCCGTCATCGATCGGCTGCTCGACCTGCTGGTCGTGCGTTGCCTGCGAACGGTGCTCCCGAGATCCTCGGCAGCCTCGGGAGACGTCCTGGTTGCACGCGCGCTGCGCGCCATCGAGGAGTACCCCGAGCACCCGTGGACCGTCGAGTCGTTGGCGACCCATGTCGGGTTGTCGCGGGCTGCTCTCGCGCGACGCTTCGTGGTGCAGATGGGCGAAGCACCGCTCACGTACCTGACCCGATGGCGACTGGCCCTTGCCGCCGATCTGCTCGTGAGCACCGGCCACACCCTCGCAGCGATCGCTGCAAAGGTCGGGTACGCAAACCCATTCGCCCTCAGCGCCGCCTTCAAGCGGGTTCACGGAGAATCGCCCCGAGACTACCGACGCCGCCACGCCGTCTGACTCACGCGCTCGCAGTCTTCCCGCGAATGGTGCGGCGCAAGTCGATCTGTCGTGCGAGCACTGATGCTCAGTCGATCGGACGGGCTCGCCCAGCCAGGACCTCGGCGGTGGTGGTGACGTTCGCGAACTCGTCGTGCAGGCTCGCCGCCGTGGCGCGGGTGATCTCGTCGGCGGTCAACATGGTGCCGTCGGGGTGCCGCCGGTCAAAGGTGAAGGTCGCGTCGATCGGGAACAGCACGTCGTGACCAAGGTTGGCCCCGACGCGAACCGTCGTTTCGCAGCAGTGGTCGGTCGTGATGCCGCACACGACGATGCCGGCTGCCTGCTGACCCAGCAGCCACGCGTGCAGGTCCGGGCTCCCGTGGAACGCGGAGTTGACGTGCTTGGACACAAGCAGGTCAGGCTTGGCCTTGTCGAGGTAGTCGCGCAGCTCGTTGCCCCGGTGGTCAACGGTCGTTCAAGCTGAAGTGCTGGTAGTCCTTCAAGTGTGACCAGTTGCCGCCCCATTGCCAGCCGATAGACCCGAACGCCCGCGTCGCCGGACCGCCAGGCGTGATCATCCCGGGGCGGAGCCAGTCGCGGTCGAGGTACGCCGACGCCAGCTCGGGCAGGACCAGGTCGCCCTGTTGGTAGGGGTTCTGGAACGGGTTGAGATCCACTGCGAGGCCGAAGGCGTGCTGTGAGTACTCCGTCCCGCCCCGGATCGGGCGGCAGGCGAACGACCCGGTCACGTTCCCGTCGCCCGTCGGTGGGGCGTCGAGGTCCTGGGGCTCCGCGATGCCCATCGACTCGATCGGAAACTTCGCCCGATAGAGCTTCCGGAACACCTCGACGAGCTCTTCGGCCACTGATCTGTTCACCAGCATCTCGCCTGAGTGCCGGGCGTTGTCGAAGCCCCAGTAGGTCATCCGGATCCAAGCCAGGTCGTCCTTGTCGACGGGGCAACCGGGCTGCCACGTGGAGCGGGCGACGACCTGCCTCGGCGCTGGATCAGCCAGGATCGCCTTGAAGCCGGCGCCCGGGAGCATCGACACGGAATCGCGGGTGTTCCAGCGCCTGACACGCATGACCCGAGGCGTGGGCCGGACTTCGCCGTAACCGTCCGCGGTCTCGGGCAGCACTTTCGTCCCCAGCCACGACGGCGGTGCGGTTCCCCGCGTCGACCGTCGGGGTTCCGCCGAGCTGCTGACGATCGGCTGGCTGCGCGAGGGCGCCGGAGCTACGGGGTCTGACCCAGCGGTCGTGGTGACCGGTGAGCCGGACGGAGTGCGTCGGAAGGCTTGCGGTCCCGCGTCCTGCTCGGGCCCGCAGGCTGTCAGGCCGCTCGCAAGTACGACCCCCACCAGCGTCAACCGGACGCGACGTCCCACGTCGTCCAGGCTAGCCAACCAACGGCATCGACCATCTGCGGCCTGAGCGCGAGGACCTGCGTCACGGAAGGGACTGCCGCCGGCTAGCTCCCGGGGAGCGGTACGGGCCGTGTCTTCGGGTAGCCGACGGGCAGCACGTAGGTACCGCTTGCGTGGCGGTAGAAGACCCGCCAGTGCCAGAAAGCGCGATAGGCAGACGTCGATAGCTGCATCGCGCGGGCGTACTCGCGCACCGCACGGACGTAGTCGCCTGACGGGTTGTAGTGCCACAGCGCGTCGGCCATGTCGCCGGGGGCGCCATTGGCCTTGAGGAGGCGGGCGGCGGCCAGGATAGCGTCCCGCGGATCGGTGATGTCCCCGTCGTTTCCGTACAGGTCCCAGGTCGACGGGAGGAACTGCATGGGGCCGCGCGCTCCGGCCGTGCTCACGCCCCGGATGCGGCCCATGCGCGTCTCGACCAGATGGATGGCCGCCAGGTAGGTCCACGACACACCGGTACGTCGCTGCGCCTCCCGGTAGTAGCCGAGCAGCTCCTTCGCCGGAGGCGGTGCGACGATGCGCCAACGAGGCAGCTGCTGCTGGGGCTCACCCAACGATCGGAGAGACTTGGCCGCCCTGACAGAGCTTCGTATTATCAACGCCGTGTCGTGATCTAGACGGCTCGTCACCCTGCGGCGGGAGCCGGCAGACGCAGTGGCCAGGGCGCGTACGGCGAGCTGCTGGAACTCCGCCGCCTGTCGTACCGCGGTGGGCGTTGCGTCTTGCTCCCGGATCGTCGCCGTTGCATGGTCGAGCTGGCTGGCGAGTGCGGCCGCGTCGTCCGTCGCCGGGACCGGCGGCAGCGCCCTGAGGGTCTCGTCGGGTGTCGCCTGGGGGGTCGAAGAAGGAGCCCCTGCGGCGGAGTCTGCGTGAGACGAAGCAGATCCCCTTGCAGTAGGAGCCGGCTCGGTGTCACGGTTTGGGCTTCCCGGGATGCTGCAGGCGGCGAGCAGGCCGGCGAACGCCGCCAGCGTCACCGCCCATCGAGCCCCTTGACTCACGCGGCGAACTTCTGGGGCCACTTCGCCAACCCGTTGCAGCCGGCCAGGGCTGCAACTCCGAACGGAGCGCCGTCGACCACCAGGTTTCATCCCTCCGTTGCCCTTCGCCGCCACCCGACCGTGCATTCTGCCGGGTGAATCGGCCTAGCGCGTCATGCGTGAACCTCAGAATGCGACGCCGGGCTCGGGCACAGCAAGAAGTAGTGGCAGACCGGGCTGACCTGCGGGACTACCTCCGGCGCCGATGGTGATGCTGACGACCATGACCAGCAGGACGCGGGTGGCGGTTCGGCTCCTCGCGACGCCGTACGACTCGGGACGGCGCGACGAACGGATGGGTGCCGGACCGCTGGCACTGCTCGACGCCGGTGCCTCCCGGCGGCTGGCGTCAGTGGGGCACCCGGTGTCCACCTATGTCCTCGAGGCCGGATCCGGGTGGACCGCAGAGCTCCGCACAGCGTTCGAGCTGCAGCGGTCCGTCGCGCAGCATGTCGCCGACGCACGCCGGCACGGCGAAGTCCCGCTTCTTCCCGCGGGCAACTGCAACACGACGCTCGGTGTGCTGGCGGCTCTCGGCGACGCGGCGCGCGTCGGCCTGATCTGGTTCGACGCACACGGTGACTTCAACGACCCCGAGCGGGACAGCACAGGGTTCTTGGACGGGCAGGGACTGGCCATGGTCGTGGGCCGGTGCTGGCGCAGCCTCACCGGGGCCGTACCCGGCTTCCGTCCGGTTCCGGAGGACCGGGTCCTGCTCGTCGGAGCCCGCGACCTCGACCCGGCCGAGGGGCCGGCGCTGGCAGCGTCCGGCATCACTGTGATGCCACCCGACGTCGTCCGGGATCAGGGCGAGACAGAGCGGGTCCTGCGGACCATGCGGCACCGATGGGACGTGGTGCACGTCCACGTCGACCTCGATGTCTACGATCCCGTGCTGGTGGGGCCGGCGAACGGTTACCCGGCGCCCGGAGGGCTGACCGAGCAGGAGGTCGCCGGGTTCGTCGAGCAGATCGCGTCTCGGTGGCCCGTCGTCTCGGCCACGATGGCTTCGTACGACCCGGATCATGACCCGTCGCGCCGCGTCGCGGCGGCCGCCCAGGACCTCTTGGTGCTGCTCGCAGATCACGCCGACCCATCGGCGCCATAGTCCCCACGTGCAGCGATCTGTTGTCCGCTCAGCCCTGGGTGAGTCCTGCCAGGACCTCGCGTGCCCGGTCTGCCTCGGCCCAGGTGCACCTGACCTCGTACGAGCTGGCGACGATCTTGCTGCGCGACGTGAAGTCGCGGCGACCGCCCGACATGGCGTGCCCGACGAAGCCGAACACCGCTCCGAACACGGCGCCGTAGATGATCGCCGACACGATGAGCCAGAAGACGTTGGTCCCGTCGTCGGCGAACACCGACAGCAGCACACCCACGAAGAGGCCGAACCAGGCGCCGGTGGCCGCACCTGCGGCAGCCGCCCGGCCCCGGGTCAGCCGGCCCAGGACGTTCTCGACCATCCGCAGGTCCGAGCCGACGATGCTGACGTGCTGGACCGGGAACTCCTTGTCCGACAGGAAGTCCACCGCTCGCTGCGCCTCGAGGTAGGTGTCGTAGGAACCGACGACCTGGCCGCGCGGGATGTCGGAGTACTGCTCGTGGGCTGACATGGGCAGCATTCTCGCGCATGCGCCGAGGTCAGTCCCAGACGACCGGCAGGCCGTGCGCGGTCACAGCTGCCCCGAGCGTCAGCTCCGCACCGTCCGGCCAGGTCCGCATCCGCACCAGCATCTCGCGCGGTGCCGACGGGTGGCGCCGCGCGGGTTCGAGCGAGATCCGGGCCAGGCCCCGGTCCTCGTCGGCCGTGGCACCGAGCCGGTCCAGCGTCACGTCGACCGACCGCTGCTCCGCCGGGTCCAGGTACTGCCACATGATCGAGTGCCACAGGACCGTCGTGGTGCCGGGCCGGAGCTCGAGACGGCGCACGAAGTCACCGGCGCTGGCCCGTTCCAGGGTGACCGGCACCGACCGCGCCACCTCGAACGCCGCGCGGAGCCGCTCCAGCCGGTCCCGCTGGTCCGCCCACACGTAGGACGTGAGCAGCAGCCGGCCCTCCGTCGACGTCGCGTCGACCGGGGTGAGGTCGCACCCCAGCCGTTCGACGATGCGCGGTGCCGGTCCGGGAGGCGGCGTCGCGCCGGTCCACGCGTCGTGCAGGACGACCGGCGAGTCCGGCGGACCCACGCCGAGGCCGTCCGCCGACTCGACCCGGAAGCGGTCGACCCGCAGGTTCAGCCCGCCGCTGGCACCGATCTCCACCAGGCGCACCGGTCGGTCCCGCCAGGCGACGACGTGCGCCAGCCCGCCGGCCAGCACGGCCGCGCGGCCCACCTCGTTGGTCTGCGGTGGCTGGTCCAGGAGGCCACGCAGCCGCGCACGGTGCTCGACGAGTACGTCGCGCAGCGCCGGCCACGCCGCCACGACGTCGCCGTCTCCCCCGACCGAGGGATAGTGCAGGGCCAGCCGCGGGGCCGAGCGCTCGAGCACGAGCCGGTGCACCGAGCCCAGCAGGCGGAGGGCGAGCGCGCTCGGCCCCCGGTCCTCCTCGTGCCCGGAGAGCACGTCGGCGGTTGGCCCACCGGCCTCGACGTCGTCGGCCAGCAGGGCAAGCAGCGCGGCGTACAACGGCGAGCCCAGCTCGGCGCAGTACTCGCTCTGCAGGCGCATGTGCCGGACCATGTGGGACGGGTCGCTCGGCACCCGTCGGACGCTATCCGACGAGGTGGTCCCGGAAGGTGCGGTGCCGTACAGCGGCTGTAGGCGTCAGCCGCGCAGCTTGTACTCCTCCAGCAGCCGGCGACCGATGATCATCTTCTGGATGTCCGACGTGCCCTCGCCGATGAGCAGCATCGGCGCCTCGCGGTAGAGCCGCTCGATCTCGTACTCCTTGGAGTAGCCGTAGCCCCCGTGGATACGGAACGAGTCCTCGACTACCTCCTTGCAGTACTCGCTGGCGAGGTACTTGGCCATCCCTGCCTCGACGTCGTTGCGCTCGCCGGCGTCCTTCTTGCGGGCGGCCATCACCATCATCGAGTGGGCGGCCTCGACCTTGGTCGCCATCTCGGCCAGCCGAAAGAGCACCGCCTGGTGCTGCGCGATGGGCTTGCCGAAGGTCGAGCGCTGCTGGGCGTACTCGATCGCCAGCTCGAAAGCCCGCGCAGCGACGCCGCACCCGCGCGCCGCGACGTTGACGCGGCCGACCTCGACGCCGTCCATCATCTGGTAGAAGCCCTTCCCGGTCTCGCCACCGAGGACGCGGGACGCCGGGACGCGGTGGCCGTCGAAGACCGCCTCGGTCGAGTCGACGCCCTTGTAACCCATCTTCTCGATCTTCCCCGGGATGGTGAGGCCGGGCTCCGTCTCGCCGAAGCCGGCCTGCTTCTCGACGAGGAACGTCGTCATGTTGCGGTACGGCGTCCCAGCGCCCTCGTCGGTCCTGACCAGGACGGCCAGCAGGTTCGACGTGCCGCCATTGGTGATCCACATCTTCTGCCCGGTGATGACGAAGTCGTCCCCGTCCTTCACCGCACGGGTCGAGATCGCGCTGACATCGGACCCGAGCCCCGGCTCGGACATCGAGAACGAGCCGCGCACGTCACCGGTCGCCATCCGCGGCAGCAGCGACCGGCGCTGCTCCTCCGTCCCGTGCTGCTTGAGCAGGTAGGCGACGATGAAGTGGGTGTTGATGATGCCGCTGACGCTCATCCAGCCGCGGGCGATCTCCTCCACGACGAGCGCGTACGTCAGCAGCGACTCGCCCAGACCGCCGTACTCCTCGGGAATCATCAGCCCGAAGAGGCCCATCTCCTTCATGCCTTCGACGATCTCGGCCGGGTACTCGTCGTCGCGCTCGAGCTGCGCGACGTGCGGGAGGATCTCCTTGTCCACGAAGCGCCGCACCGTGTCCAGGATCTCGGTCTGGATGTCGGTCAGCCCGTCGGTCTGCGCGAGACGGCCCATGGACGGTGCTCCTTCGGGATGGCGCTATGTTACTGGCGAGTATCCCTCATTGCGTCGGCCGGCGCGCAGCCAGGTCGTACGCGACATCGAGGTATCCGCTCTCGACCCGGAAGCCGACGCGCTCGTTCGATCGCAGGATGCGCACGTTCTGGTCCATGTTCTGCGTGTACAGCCGGTGGTGCCCCGCATCGCGCATCAGCTGGGCGTGACGTGCCATCAGCGCGGCGGAGAGCCCAAGGCCGCGCGCCTCACGCGTGACCGCGATGAACATGATGTTCAGCGCGCTGTCCTTTGGTCGGTCCATCAGCATGTTGGCTGCGACCGCCTTGCCGTCCCTTCGCGCGACGAGCACGTAGGACGGGTCGGGGAAGAAGCCTCTCCAGACCGGGTACGGCATCTGGTCGCTCGCCCCGTCAGCGTCCGGCGCGTCGGTCCAGATCGGCCTCTGCATGTCGTAGATCTCCCTCCACGCCGCATCGTCGGCGTCGTCCGGCAGCGGCTCAAGGGTGATGCCGGCCGACTTCGACCTGGCCTGGAGCGACGCGACGACGGCGTCCTCCACCGTGGCGAGGTCGAGCACAGACTCCCGGTGGTGCCCGACCTCGGAGCACGCCCAGGACAGCGCCGTGGCGAGACTCGCCGGATCGTCGTCGGGAAGCTGGGCCTTGACCCCCGGCAGGCCGTGCGCGCGGATCTCGTCGACGAGCGTCTCGAAGAGAGCGCGGCCGACGCCCTGTCGACGCGCCTCGGGGATGACGTAGACGTCTGCTGCCGCCCGGCCCCCCGCGGTCACGCCCTTGGCCAGCAGGAAGGCGACGCCCAGCGGGGCATCGTCCACCTCGGCCACCACGATGTACCAGCGGTCCTCCGGCGGGCTGGTCGCGAGGCGTTCGGCGACGAAGTCCTTGCCCCACCACATCGGGTTGCCGCGGTTGAGGGCGTCAAGGTCGTCGTCGAGGCCACCCTGGCGGACGGTCACCCCCCCGAACCGCCGGGGCAGCGGGACGAGGGGCCGATGGACCGTCACCATCTGCTCATCCTGGTCCATCTTGCTGGGCGGCGCATCCGCCGAGCGTCGGGCTGAAGGGCCAGGTGCGGTCCAGACTGGGCGGATGCGCACCGTCCGAGTCCTGCTCGCCGTCGCCCTTGCCGGCACCACCGCCGTGGTGCCGGCCGGCGTCGGTCCGGTGCTCGCCGACCGGGCACCGCTGACCGCCGCGGCCCGGGTGTCCCCGTCCGACCAGCCCTGCGGGTGGCGGGCGAGCGCGCCGAAGACGTACGACAACGTGGTGTGGATCGTTCTGGAGAACCACTCCTACGGCGAGCTCGTCGGTGACCCGGGCAGCCCGGCGGACCTGCAGGCGCCGTACCTCAATGCGCTGGCGCGCGCCTGCGGCCTGGCCACGGACTTCCGGGCGATCACCCACCCGTCACTGCCCAACTATTTGGCCATGGTGTCCGGCCGCACCGGCGGTGTCGACCGCTCCTGCACGCCGGCGCAGTGCCCGCAGCGCCGGCGGACGGTCTTCGACCAGGTGCACGACGCGGGCGGCCGCTGGCGGGTCTTCGCCGAGGCTATGCCCGGCGCGTGCCGGCGGACCGACGCCTATCCGTACGTCGTCCGTCACAACCCGCCGACCTACTTCCCGGGCACCCCCGGTTGTCGCCGCAACGACCTGCCGATGGGCACGCCGGAGTCCGGGCGGCTGGTGAACGTGCTCGCCGAGGGACGGCTGCCGGACCTCACGCTGGTCATCCCGGACCAGTGCCACAACACCCACGACTGCGAGGTGCCGGCCGGCGACGAGTGGCTGGCCCAGGTGGTGCCACAGGTGCTCGCGGGCCCGGACTACCGGGCCGGCCGTACGGCGCTGTTCGTCACCTACGACGAGGGAGCCGGCGGCGTGGCCGGTCAGAGCTGCCGCCGCGACTCCGACGAGTCGTGCCACATCGTGACGGTGGCGGTGGCGGCGTCGGTCGGACCGGGCACCCGGGTGGGCACGCGGTACGACCTCTACGCGCTGCTGGAGACCACGGAGCGGATGCTCGGCATCCGGCGCCTGCTCGGCCACGCCGCCGACGACCGCACCCGCAGCATGCGCCCCGCGTTCGGGATGTGACCGCCGGACCGGCCTGATGTGGCTAGCGTTGTTCCTGCCGCCTCACCGGCGGTGACACGCATGGGGACCAGGGGGAGCTCATGATCGTTCGCAACGCCACCCGACACAGCCTGCTCGTGGCAGCCACCGCGGGAGCCGCCGCTGCTTCCGTTCTCGTGGTCGCGCCCGGTGCCCACGCCCAAGTCGGCACCTTCAGCCAGCTGAGCGCCACCACGATCAACGCATCCGGCCCGGCGACGCCGTACCCGTCGAGCATCGGGGTCAGCGGTCTGCCCAGAGGGGTCACAGACGTCAACGTGACGCTGACCGGTTTCAGCCATGGCTCCCCGGAGGAGGTCGACGTGCTCCTCGTCGGCCCGACGGGACAGGCCGTGACGTTGCTCAGCGATGTGGGCGGCGCGGCCAATGCCGTGACCGACCGGAACTTCACACTCGACGAGCAGGCGCTCGCCTCGTTGCCGGACTCGACGACGCTGGCCAGCGGCACCTTCAAGCCCACGGACTTCGAGCCCGGTGATCCGTACGGCGCACCCGGTCCGGTCAGCGGACCGATGACTTCCGCCTTGGCGAACTTCAACTCCACTGACCCGAACGGCGTCTGGAGCCTGTTCGTGGTGGATGCCGGCGGCATGGCTGCCGGCAGCATCGACAGCTGGAGCATCCAGATCACCACCGTCGACACCCCGGGTGCACCGATCATCTCGACGCCGACCAACGGGCTGGACAGCGACGGCGACTTCATCGTCGCCGGAACAGCGCAGGCGGGCAGCACGGTGAAGGTCTACGAGGGCACGACGCTGCTCAGCGAGACCACCACCTCGGCCACCGGCACGTGGGCGCTCGTCCTGCTCGACCAGGAACACCGCGTGCACGCCTACACCGCCACCGCGACGGACGCGTTCGGCAACGTCTCAGCGGCCTCGGCTGTCAAGACCGTCGCTGTCGACACGGAGCACCCGCGGGTGATCCGGACCAAGCCGGGCGCAGGCGCCGACGAGGTCCGCCGCGGCCGCAACGTCCGCGCCTTCTTCAGCGAGCCGGTCCGGTCGGTGACGATCGTCGGCGCCAACGTGAAGCTGGTCCGGTCGGCGACCGGTGCCACCGTCCGGGCCCGGATCCGGTACGACGCCGACACCAAAAGCGTCATCATCAACCCCCGCAACGACCTGGCGGCCAACGCGCGCTACCAGGTGGTGGTCGGGACCGGCGTCCGGGACCGCGCCGGCAACCGGCTGGACCAGAACACCGCCCGGTCGGGCAACCAGGCCAAGACCTGGCGGTTCACCACCCGCTGACAGCGGCCACTCCGCCCGCACCTGAGTACTCGGGTGCGTGGCTCACGCGCAGTTGAGCAGTCGCTACTCACGATCTTGGCGGCCGCCGACCAGATGCTCGGTGCATGATCTCGAAGACGACCTTCACCCACCCCACGCCCTCGTGCCTCGCCGACCGCCGGCGGTTCCGCCAGTCGCTCGCCGGCTTCGCCGGCGCCGCCGTCGTCGCCGCGTCCGCAGTCGCCCTGGCGCCGGCCGCGTCCGCAGCCACCGCTGACTACGGCAGCTCGACCGGCATCGACATCCACAACCGCTACTACCTGTCAGGGACCGGCGCCGGGGCCACCGTGCCAAGCCTCGGCGTCGCGACGCCGTACCCAGCACCGATCACGATGGCGGGAGTCGGCGGCAGCATCACCGACGTCAACGTGACGCTCGTCAATGTCAGCCACACCTACCCCGACGACTTGGACATCCTGCTGGTGGGTCCGAACGGCCAGCAGACGATCCTGATGAGTGACACCGGCACCTCTGCCGACGTGAGCGGCATCGAGCTTCACTTCGACGACGAGGCCGAGACCGACCTACCAGCGTCCGACCAGATCACCTCGGGCTGGTACCGCCCCACGAATGCCGACGGCACCGGGGACGCCTTCCCGGCGCCGGCACCCGACGCGAGCGCCGCGGGGACGTCACTGAGCGCCTACGACGGCAGCGACCCGAACGGTCAGTGGCAGCTCTACGTCATAGACGACGGCGTATCCGACGCCGGGACGGTCGGCGGCTGGCGACTGAGCTTCGACACCACCGAAGGGACTCAGCCCTACCCCTCCACCGTGCAGGTGGCGGGCGCCTCCGGCGTCGTGACCGACGTCGACGTCGCGCTGCACGGTCTGCAGCACAGCTACCCCGACGACCTCGACCTGATGCTGGTGGGCCCGTCCGGGCACAAGGCGATGGTCATGAGCGATGCCGGTGGCAGCGACGACGTGACTGGGGTCGAGCTCGTCCTCGACGACGAGGCCGCAGACCCCCTGCCGGACGAGACAAAGCTGGCGAGCGGAGCGTTCCGGCCAGTCGACCAAGACGCCGACGGGGACGGTGAAGACCTTGCGTTCCGTGCGCCGGCTCCCTCGGTCGTCGGCGTCGGCAGCACCCTGACGACCTTCGACGGCACGGACCCCAACGGCATCTGGCAGCTGTTCGTGGTCGACGACGAGCAGACCGACCAGGGCGCCATCACGGGGGGCTGGAGTCTGCACATCACTACGACCGACCCGACGACACCGGTTCCGAGCACCCCGGCGCCGGGCACCACCGCGGCCGACACCAGCCACCCGAAGGTCTCCGGGCACACGCCGAAGACCGGCGCCACGGACGTGAAGCGCGGTGCGGTCATCAAGGCGACGTTGTCCGAGAAGGTCAAGAAGTCGACCGTGACCACCTCGACCGCCAAGGTGATCCGGAAGGGGACCACGAAGGCCGTCGCCGCGGCTGTCCGGTACGACGCGACGACTCGCGCCGTCACGATCGACCCGGCTGCGAAACTCACGGCGGGCACGACGTACAAGGTCGTCCTCAAAACCGGCATCAAGGACCTGGCCGGCAACGCCCTGGACCAGAAGCCGGCCAAGGCCGGGCTGCAGAACGCGGTGTGGACCTTCACCACCCGCTGAACCCCCGAGCTGCAGCCCAGGAGCCCGGGACCGTCCCGCCGACGGTCCCGGGCTCCGCCGCGTCACGGTCCCGGCTCCTCGCCGACCTTGCCCGGCCAGCCGGCCAGCCGTACGACCAGCCGAGCCCCTCTCGGCGACTCCTCGACCGACGCGTCGCCACCGTGCCGTCGGGCGATCGAGCTGACGATGGCCAGGCCCAGCCCGCTGCCACCGGTTGCCCGGTCCCGCGCGCCGTCGAGGCGGACGAACCGGTCGAACACCCGCACCCGCTGGTCGGTCGGGATCCCGGGACCGTCGTCCTCGACCACCAGGACCGCGCCCGGCCCGTCGGCCCGCAACGACACCTCGACCCGGCTCGACGCCGCGGCGACCGCGTTCTCCAGGAGGTTGCGCGAGAGGCGCCGGAGCTGGTCACGGCTGCCGTGCAGCGGTGCGGCGGAGACGGCGGTGGTGGACACCTCCACCCGGGCGGCCGACCGCACCCGCGCGGCCTCCTCCAGCACGACGTCGTCGAGGTCCACGAGCTCGACCCGCTCGGTGGCGACCCGACCCGTGCTTCCGTCGTCGCGAGCGAGGAAGAGCAGGTCCCGGACGAGGGCCTCCATCTCGCCGCAGTCGGCGAGAAGGTCGGTCGTCACCGCGTCCCAGTCCGGCGCGTGCGTCGCTCTCGCGACCTCGAGCTCCGTGCGCAGCCGGGTGAGAGGGCTCTGCAGCTCGTGGCTCGCGTCGGCCACGAAGGCCTGTTGCCGGTCCCTGGCCTCCTCGAGACGCTGCAGCATCGCGTTCATCGTGCCGGCCAGCTCGGCGACCTCGTCGCCGGTGCGGGGCACTGGCACCCGACGGTCGAGCTCGGAGTCCCCGATCCCCGCCACCTGGCGGGAGATCGAGTCGACCGGCGCCAGCATCCGCCCGAGCGCCACCCAGGTCAGCAGGCCCAGGAGCGCCGCCGCGGCAGGGACGCCGACGAGCAGCAGGCCGCGGAGGGTGGCCGTGGCCTCGGAGACCAGCTCCAGGCTGGCGCCGACGTACACGACCGCCGGCCCGTCGGGACCGCGCACCCGCAGGCCCCAGACCCGGTAGACCTCGTGCTCCGGTCCGTCGCGCACGTCAACGGTGTGCACGCCCGGGCCGCCCGGCTGCACGGCGAACGTCGCCAGCGGAGGACGCCCGCTCGCTCCCGGTGTGGCGGCGACGACCCGATCGGAGCCCTCGACCACCTGGGCGAAGGTGTCGTCACCGAGTGCACCGACCGTCGTCGGGAGCCGACCCGACCGCACGAGGGCGGCCAGGTCGCGGACCCGGCCGCGCGACGTGTCGTCCTGGCTTGTCGTGAGGCTCCGCTCAAGCTCGGCGAGCAGCAGCCAGGCAGCCAGGCCCAGTCCCACCGCGACGAGCAGCGTCACCGCGGCCGTGGTCCGGACCCGCACCGACCCGAGCCGCGGCGCCACCCCGTCAGCCCCCTTCCGCGTCGAGGCGGTAGCCGACGAGCCGGACGGTCTGCAGGCTGGCCCGCCCGAACGGGGCGTCCACCCGCCGGCGCAGCTGACCCACGTAGACCTCGACGATGTTCGGGTCGCCGTCGAACGCGAAGTCCCACACGTGGTCGAGGATGGTCCGCTTGGAGACCACCTCGCCCTTGTGCCGCATGAGGAACTCCAGCAGCGAGAACTGCCGGGGCGTGAGGTCGACCACCGCGTCACCTCGGCGCACCTGGTGGCCCGCCGGGTCGAGGACCAGATCACCGGCCACGAGCACCGCGGGTCGCTCCCCGGCGCCCCGACGGACCAGTGCTCGCAGCCGGGCGAGCAGGACGACGAAGGAGAACGGCTTCGACAGGAAGTCGTCGGCTCCGGTGTCGAGGGCGCGCGCCTCGTCCCGCTCGCCGTTCTTCGCGGTGAGCATCAGGACCGGCACCCAGTTGCCCGCGTCGCGCAGGCGGCGGCACACCTCCAGACCGTTCAGCTGCGGCAGCATCACGTCGAGCACCATGGCGTCGTACGTGGTCTCCCCCGCCAGCCACACCGCCTCGGCCCCGTCCGAGGCGACATCGACCGCGTAGCCCTCGCCCTCCAGCCCGCGCTTCACCGCGCCGGCCAGCCGCCGGTCGTCCTCCACGAGCAGGACGCGCACGCGCTCACCGTGCCACAGGCCCGCTGAGCATCGGCTGAACCCCGGCTGACGACGGCGTTCAGGGCCGCTTCAGCGCCGATGCGCGAGGATCACCAGCATGGCCAGGACCCGTGGGGCCGTCCCAACCCTGCTGAGCACGCTCGCGCTCGTCGTCGCTGCCGGCCCTGCGGTGGCCGCACGCGGTGGACCGGTGATCCCGCCGGTGAACCCCGAACCCGCGCGGTTCACCACCGCGATCGACAACCCCTACCTGCCCTTCGAGCCGGGGACGCGGATGGTCTACCGCGAGCGGAGCGACGACGGTCACGGCCGCGAGGTCGTCACCGTCACGCGCCGGACGAAGACCGTGCAAGGTGTCGAGACCGTCGTGGTCCGCGACCGGGCCTTCATCGCCGGCGAGCTCGCCGAGGACACCCGCGACTGGTACGCCCAGGACCGACGCGGGAACGTGTGGTACTTCGGCGAGAACACCAAGGAGTACGAGGACGGCAAGGTCGTGAGCACGGAGGGCTCCTGGCGGGCCGGTCGCGACGGCGCCCGCGCGGGCATCGTGATGCCCGCTCGGCCGAAGGTCGGCGACATCTACTACCAGGAGTACGCACCGGGCGAGGCGCTCGACCAGGCGACCGTCCTTCGGCTCGACGCAGAGCGCACCGTGCCGTACGGCTCGTTCGACGAGCTGCTGGTGACCAAGGACTTCACCGAGCTCGAGCCCGACGTCGTCGAGCACAAGTTCTACGCGCGGGGCGTCGGCGTCGTGCTCGAGAAGCTCGTCCGCGGTGGCCGCGAGCGCGTAGCGCTCGTGAAGGTCACGCACGTCTGAACGGAGAGGGCACCCATGCAGAAGAAGACGAAGGTCCTGGTCGGCGCGGCGGCGCTGCTGCTCGCCGGGGTTGCCGGCACGACAGCAGCTGTCGCCGGGGGTGACGACGGTGACGGCACCGTCATGGGTCCTGAGGCGGATCGGGCCACGGCCGCCGCGCTGGAGATCACCCGCGGCGGCACGGCCAACGCCGTCGAGCGCGACTCCGAGGACGGTGCGACGTGGGAGGTCGAGGTGACCCGCCCGGACGGGACCACCGTCGATGTCCGACTGGACGAGCACCTGAGGCTCGTCGTCGTTGACGGCGACTCCGAGTCGTCGGACGACGACGACTGAGCTACCGGCTCTCTATGACGCTGGACCCGCCGTCGACGACCAGGCACTGCCCGGTGAGGTACGACGCGCCCGGCGTGGCGAGGAACGCGACGACGGCCGCGACCTCGTCCGGGGTCCCCGAACGGCCGACCGGGGTGCGCCGGCCGTGCTCCGCCTCCTGGGAGGTCTGGGACCCTGTCGCGATCCAGCCCGGCGCGACGGCGTTGCAGGTCACTCCCCGCCCGGCCACCTCGACGGCGACCGCGCGGGTCAGTCCGACCATCCCAGCCTTGGCCGCGGCGTAGGACGACTGGTCCGGCATCGCGTTGACCGGACCCGTCGTGGAGGCGACGTTCACCACCCGCCCCCACCCGGAGCCGAGCATGTCGGGGAGGAACCGGCGGGTGACGAGGAACGCGGTGTCCAGGTTGCGCGCGAGGTCGGTCCGCCAGTCCGCGGGCGAGAGGTCGACGACCGCGGACTGGACGTCTGGCGAGTGCACGCTGAGCATCCCCGCGTTGTTGACCAGCACGTCGACCCGGCCCACCGCGGCGTGCAGGGCGTCGACGTCGTCCTCGACGGTCAGGTCGGCGACGACGCCGAGCGACCCGGCGCCGAGCTGGGCCGCGCGCTGCGCGATGCGCTCGCTGGTCGACGTGACGTGCACCGTCGCGCCCTCGGTGAGCAGCGCCTTCGCGCAGGCGAACCCGATGCCGTCCGGGCTGCCCGCGCCGGTGACGAGCGCGACCCTCCCGGCGAGCGCGGACAGGTCAGGACTCCGGCGGGGTGAAGGACGAGGTGCGGCTCATGCCGGCGGCCCGGCCCTTGCCCGCGACGACCGAGGCCATCTTGCGTGAGGCCTCGTCTATCATCTCGTCGCCGAGCATCACGGCGCCGCGCATGCCGCCCGCCTCGGAGGTGTGCCACTCGTAGGCGTCGAGGATCAGCTCGGCGTGGTCGTAGTCGTCCTGCGCCGGCGAGTAGACCTCGTTGGCGGCGTCGATCTGTCCCGGGTGCAGCACCCACTTGCCGTCGAAGCCGAGGGCGGCCGAGCGGCCGGCGACCCGACGGAAGCCGTCGATGTCCTTGATCTGCAGGTACGGCCCGTCGATCGCCTGCAGGTCGTAGGTCCGTGCCGCCATCAGGATGCGCATGAGGATGTAGTGGTAGGCGTCGCCGACGTCGTAGCCCGGGGGCTGCTCCCCGACGAC
>DATHAP010000120.1 GCA_035489715.1 Actinomycetes bacterium | reverse complement strand
GCCAACGAACTGGGTCCCCGCCATATGCCAAGGTCAGTCCACCAAGTCGCCAGCGTCAAGCAGTCGGAATTCGAGCTGACGTCGAGACTTACCTGTGGGTCAGCCGCTCGTTGATCCAGATCATCGGCGTCACTCGTCTGGCGCATGGCCGTCGGACAACGACCCAGAGGTCAAGTCGTCTCGCGACGCAGGATCCGGGGAGTGCCTCCGCTCACGTCCGGCCGAGTCCGATCGCGACTTCAGCTTTCGTCTTGGCCGAATCGCTCGTGGGGACTGTTGGCGTGCGCTGCCCACATCGAGCCCACACAGGACGAGGGCCATGATCATTGATCATGGCCCTCGTCCTGCACCTTCTTGGTAGCGGGGGCAGGATTTGAACCTGCGACCTCTGGGTTATGAGCCCAGCGAGCTACCGAGCTGCTCCACCCCGCGTCGCGCCCACCAATCTACCTGCCGCCACAGGGCCCGGCAAATCGGTGCGCGGAGGTCCGGCGCCCGGCGCGGTCCACCTGGCCGACATGGCCGGGGTGCTCGAGTCGGTGCCTGTGACCCGCGGGTCAGCCCGAGGGCGTGGCGCTGCCGGCCGGGCTGGGCGACGCCGAGCCCGTCGCGGTGGCCGACGGGCTGGCGCTGCCCGACGGCGTCGAGGTCGTGGCGCCGGCCTGCTGGGCCGCCACCGCACGGTCGACGGCTTCCTGAAGCGCCTGCTGCGCCTCGCCGTAGGCCGTGAAGTCGCCGTTGGCGAGCGCCTCCTCGGCGTCCTGGATCGCCTGCTGCGCGTCGGCCAGCGCATCGGCGAGCGCAGCGTTCTGGTCCTCCTGCCCGCCGGGCGGCGGCGCGGTCGTCCCATCGTCGGGCGGCGGGGACACCCCGCCCTGCTCCTCGAACAGCGAGTCCAGCGCCTGCTCGAGGGTGTCCTCGAAGGCCACGTCATTGCCGAACGAGACGAGCACCTTGCGCAGCAAGGGGAACGACGTCGCGGACTCGGACTGCACGTAGACGGGTTCCACGTAGAGCAGGCCGCCGCCGAGCGGCAGGGTGAGCAGGTTGCCGTACTTCACTGTCGTGCCGCGCTTGAGGATGTTGATCTCCTCGGCGACGGTGTCGTCCGACTCGAACGCGTTCTGCACCTGCGAAGGGCCGTTGATCTGCAGGGACCGCGGCAGCTGCAGGACCCGGAAGGTGCCGTAGTCCGGCCCCGGGTCGGCATTGACCGATACGAATGCCGCGAGGTTCTCGCGCTCCCCGGTCGGGACGTACGTCGACGTCAGCGAGTACGTCGCCTGGTCCTGGCCGGGCATGCGCAAGGTCAGGTAGTAGGGCGGCTGCGGGCCGGGGTCGGGAGTCTGCGTCGTCGGGTCGTCCGGGGTCCGCCAGAAGTCGGAGCCGCTGTAGAACGTCTGCGGGTTCTGGACGTGGTAGAACGCGAGCAGCTCGCGCTGGACCTTGAAGAAGTCCTCCGGGTAGCGCAGGTGGGCCAATAGCTGATCGCTGATCGCTGACCGCGGTTCGACGGTGCCGGGGAAGGCGTTCTTCCAGGTCTCGAGCACCGGGTCCTTGGCGTCCCAGGTGTAGAGCGTCACCTTCCCGGAGTAGGCGTCGACCGTCGCCTTGACCGAGTTGCGGATGTAGTTGACCCGGTCGACCGGCGTCACGATGCCGGTGGTCTCCGTGGTGCGCGAGTCGGCGGTCACGTCGCCGAGGCTGCTGCGCGTGGAGTACGGGTAGCCGTTGCTGGTCGTGTACCCGTCCACGACCCACTGGATCTTGCCGTCCGCGACGACCGGGTACGGGTCGCCGTCGAGGGTCAGCCATGGCGCGACCTTCTCGACCCGCTCCTTGGGGTCACGGACGTAGAGGACCTTCGAGTCCGACTGGATCCGGTCGGAGAGCAGGAAGTTCGGCTCCTGGTACTTCATCGCGAAGAGCAGCTTGTTGAACGCGCTCCCCAACGGCACGCCGCCGCCACCGCCGTAGCGGTTGTTGCGGATGCCCGAGGGGGCGGAGTCGTCCGGGTAGTCGAGCTCGACCGGCTTGGACCCGCCGACGATGCTGTAGGTGGGCGACTCCTGGCCGAAGTAGACCCGCGGCTGGTAGTCGGTGATCTCGCCGATCGGCGGGATGTCGGAGGAGACGAAGGACGGTCGGCCGCCGTCCGTCGTCTCCTCACCGAGGGCGGCGACGAACCCGAAGCCGTGCGTGTAGACCGTGTGGTCGTTGATCCAGTTCCGCTGGGCCTCCGGCACACCCTGCAGGCTCACCTCACGCAGCGCGGCGACGACGTCGCGCCGTTCCCCGTCGAGGGTGTAGCGGTCGACGTCGAGAGAGTCGGCGAAGTCGTAGTACTGCCGGAACTGCTGAAGGTTCTTGAACGTGGGGCTGAGCAGGGCCGGGTCAAGCAGTCGCACGTTGGCCGTCGTCTCGGACGCGGCACGCAGCTCCTCGTCGGATGCGGTCGTCGCCGCGCTGTAGTCGCGGATCTGCACGTCGTCGATGTCGTAGGCCTGACGCGTCGCCTCGATGTTGCGCTTGATGTACGGCGCCTCCTTGTCCGCCTGGTTGGGAGTCACCTGGAAGCGCTGCACGAGCGCCGGGTAGATGCCCCCGACCAGCAGGGCCGACAGCAGCAGCAGCCCGACGCCGATTCCCGGCAGCAGCCACGTGCGCCGGACGATGTTGGCGAAGAACAGGCCCGCGCACAGGAGCGAGATGATCGCCAGGATCGTCTTCCCCTGCAGCACCGCGTTGACGTCGGTGTAGTTGAGGCCGGTGAAGTCGGCCTTGCCGATGCGATGGCCGCCGACCGCGAGGCCGTAGCGGTCCAGCCAGTAGGCGATCGCCCGCAGCAGGACGAACAGCCCCATCAGCACCGACAGGTGCACCCGGGCGGCCGGCGTCGCCCGCTCGCCCAGCAGCGCCTGCAGGCGGAGCCCGCCGTACAGGTAGTGCGTGACCGCCGCCGCGATCAGGCACACGACGACGGTGGCGAACGCGAAGCCGAGGACGAAACGCCACCACGGGAGGTCGAACGCGAAGAACGACACGTCCTTGCCGAACTGCGGGTCCTCCTCGCCGAAGTCCACACCGTTGCGCCACTGCATGTAGACCCGCCACTCACCGGCGGCGGACGAGCCGGCGATCAGGCCGAGCAGGGTGCAGATGACAAGGACGACGACACGCTTGTAGGGGTCCAGCGCCATCCGATAGCGGTCGAGCTCCTGCTGGCCGGGGATCATCGCCTGGTAGGCCGGCCGGGTGCGGTAGGCCACCACGAAGTTCACCGCCACGGCCGCCGCGAAGAGGATGCCGAAGAGGAAGAACAGCAGCGCCTTGACACCGAGGGTGCGGGTGAACACCGAGGAGTAGCCGACCGAGCGGAACCACAGCAGGTCGGTGTAGAAGCCGGTGAAGATGCTGAACGCGATGAGCAGGCCACCGAGGATCGCCAGGGTCGGCAGCAGCACCCGGTTGCGTCGACGGGCGGTCATCACGGGGCGACGGGGAGGGTTCCCCGAGCCCGGCATGTCGAAGCTCACACACGTTCCGTTCGGTCGGGCCGGGTCACCGCCGGCGGCGGGCTCGTCGGCTCAACTTACCGACCAGGGGGGTAGTTCCCGCACGGCAGAGCGGGCGGGGGAAGGATCTGGGCCATGACCGGACTCGCCGAGCCTGCGAACCCCCGCGCCAACCGGCGCCTGGACGCGCTGACCCTCGACGTCGAGCGGCACGCGGCGCAGGCGGGCTGGGACCAGCCGACCCGCCTCTACGCGCTGGTCGAGACCACCGACCTGCTGCGCCGCGAGCCCCAGCTGGCCGAGCAGGTGGGCGGGTCGGACGAACCGGGCGGGCTCACGCCGGTGGATCAGGGCGACCTCCCGGAGCACGCCTCCATCGAGGAGCTGCTCGGGGGCATCGCCTGGCCGCCGGAGGTGCTCGGCTCGGCCCTGTGCGTCGAGCGGCTGATGGTGCCGCCGGACGCGGAGAAGGACATGCCGCAGGACGAGCAGGACGCCTTGCGCTGGCTGGCCGAGCACCCGCAGCGGCAGGAGGTGCGCATCGTCGCGTCGGTGCTGCGCGACGGGTCCCGCAGCTGCGCCCTGCGGATGCGGGCGCACGACGACGAGACGTCGGTGCTCACCGGCCCGGACCTGGTGCCGGGTCTCTCGGCTGCGCTGGCCGCCACGCTGGCCGACTGAGCCGGCCGGGACCAGCTGCTCTCAGTGCCCGGCGTCAGCAGCGCGGCAGACCCTGGGTGCGGCCCTCGGCGAGCTGCTCGAGCGAGCTGACCGCCGAGGACAGCGTCCGCGCCTTCACCAGCCGCAGCCCGTCCGGCACCGTCTCCTTGGCCTCGTCGCAGTTGCCGGCCGGGGCCAGGAAGACGGTGGCACCTGCCCGTTCGGCGCCGAGCATCTTCTGGGTGATGCCCCCGATGGCGCCGACGTGGCCGGTGTCGTCGATCGTGCCGGTGCCGGCGATGTGCGCGCCGTCGGTCAGCGACCCGGGCGTGAGCTTGTCGACGATGCCGAGCGCGAACATCAGACCGGCGCTGGGGCCGCCGACGTCCTCGAGGGAGATGTCGACGGTGAACGGGTAGTCGGCCTCGTCCCGGGTGGTGATGCCGACGATGGCCCGGCCGTCCTCGGCCCGCTCCGTGGTGACGGTCTCGGTCCGCTCCTCGCCGTCGCGCCGGACCGTCACCCGCACCTCGTCCCCCGGGTCGTGCGCGGTGATCAGCTCGCGCAGCTGGGTCCCGCCGGCCACCGGGGTACCGTCGATCGCCACCAGCTCGTCGCCGGTCTCCAGCTTGCCGCTCGACGGTGATCCCTCGGGCACGTCCTGCACGAACGAGGTGATCTCGACCGGGATGCCGAGCTCGCGCAGGGCGGCCGTCGTCGCGTTCTCCTGGGAGTCACGCATCTCGGCCGCGCTCTCCTTCTCGGCCTCCTCGGCGGTTTCCCCCGGCGGGTAGACGGTGTCCTCGGGCACGATCGCGATGCCGTCGTCGAGCCAGCCCCGCAGGGCGGTCACCAGCCCGAGCTGGCTGCCCGGCCCGCCGAGCACGTGCACCGTGGTGAGGTCGAGGTTGCCGCTCACCGGATAGGTCTCGCGCCCGTCGATCCGGATCAGCTGGGTCTTGCCCACCGACCCGAGCGTGTCGGTCACCGGCCCGGCCTCGAGCGCGACGTACGGCACCGGCAGCAGCGCGGCGATCGCCGACAGCAGCACCACGAGGAACCCGGCAACGGCCAGGGTGAGGGTGCGACGCGACACGAGGGGAGAGCCTAGGGGACGTCAGGCACTGTCGCGGGGCGCGACGTCAGGCGCTGTCGCGGTGGTGCTCCAGCGCATGCTGGTCCGACGGGGGCCGGGGGTCGGGCACCCCGTCGTGGCGGCTGTCGAACGCGGCCTGGAACCGGCGGTGCGCCGCCACGGTCTCGTGGGTGTCCGCGCGCGGGCGGGTGCGGGTGGCCCAGGCGACCCACAGCAGGGCCAGGGCCAGGGCCCCGACCGGGATGGTGAGCCAGACGAGCGCAGACATCGGACCTCGGGTGTCGCAGGCGGGCGGTTCAGCCGGACGTACCCCGAGGATAGTCGCCCGGGGCGCCGGAAGCCGGGATGTTCAGGGCAGGCCGACCCATTCCTCGTCACCGTCGGCGAAGACCTGGTGCTTCCAGATCGGCACGCGCGACTTGAGCTCGTCGATCAGCGCCCGGCAGGCGACGAACGCCTCGCCGCGGTGGGTGCAGGACACGGCGACGACGACCGCCAGGTCGCCCACCGCGAGGTCGCCGACCCGGTGCACGGCCGCCACCGCCACGACCTCGTGGGCGGCGGCGACCTCGCCGGCGACGGTCCGCAGCTCGTCGAGGGCGGAGGGGTGCGCGGAGTAGCCCAGGTCGGTCACCGACCGGCCGCCGTCCTGGCCCCGGACGGCGCCGACGAACACCGCGGTGCCGCCGGCTGCCGGGTCGGCAACGGCCCGGAACACCTCGTCCACCGAGAGCGGGGTGTCACGGATGTCGAGCAGCCGGACGACCTGCTGTCCGGACGACATCAGGCCCGCCGCTTCCGACGCGCGATCCGCACCAGGGCGGCGGTGCCGACGACGGCGACCGCCGCGCCGGCGCCGATGGTGGCGTCCCGCTTGCCCACCCTGCGGGCCGCGACCGCGTGGTGCCCGCTGACCTGCTCGAGGAGCAGGCCCAGGGCGGTCGGGTTGTCGTACGTCGCCCGCCACCCTGCTGCCTGCAGCCGGCCGCTGGAGACGACCCAGGGGTGCATGACGTACTGCAGGTCGCTGGCCGGTGCCGGGATGATGCCCAGCCGGTGCAGCCGCTCGGCGGTGCCGAGGGCCAGCGAGGCCGGCAGCTCGATCCGGCGGAGACCCGAGACCAGCTCGACGTCCTCCTGCTCCATCCAGCCCTCGCAGGCGACGGTGACCGTGCCGCTGACCTCGCCGACCGCGGCCAGCTCGAGCGCAGCGACCAGGTCGTCGACGTGGCAGAACTGCCAGCGCGGCCGGCTGTCCCGCACGACGAGCAGCCGCGGCGCCTCGAAGTGCCGGGTGAAGACGCTGTCGACCCCGGGGCCCACCAGGGCGGCCGGGCGCAGCACCGTGACCTCGAGGCCGAGGTGGCTGCGCGGGGCCGCGCGGGCCAGCCGCTCGATCTCCAGCCAGTCCGACAGCAGCCCTCCGTCGGGCACCGCGCGCAGGGGGGCGTCGTCGTCGAGCGGCACCGGGTTGTCCGGCTGGGCGCCGTACACCATGGCCGAGGTGCACAGCACGACGCGGCGGACGCCGCGCGCCGCGGCCGCGGTGAGCACGGTCTGGGCGGCGCGGACGTTGCGCTCCCCCCTCGCCCGGGCGTCGCCGTCGAGCGAGGCGTCGAACGCGAGGTGGACCACGGCGTCGACCGACGAGAGACGGGTCGCCAGCGACGGGTCGCAGACGTCGAGGACCCGCCAGGTCACCCCGGGGACGTCGCCTCGGCGGGCGTCCAGGCCCACGACCTTGGCCACGTCCGCGCGCTGGGCCAGGCGGGCGACCAGCGCGGCGCCCAGACCCTCGGCGGCCCCGGTGACGGCGATGACCGGGCCTTTCGGCCCTCGGGTGCGCCGAGAGCGAACGGCCGGCTCGGCGGCCTCGCTCGGGGAACTCACCGCGGCCCCGGACCTGTTGGACCGGTGGCTACGGTGGACGGCACGGCAGTCATGGTGCACCCATCCTGCCAAGTCCGCGCACCGCAGCACGACACCCGCACGATCGACCGGACGCGAGGCTCTTGCGATGAGCAACTTCCCCTTCGGCTTCAACCCCGGACCCGAGGACGGCGGCGAGGGCGAGCGCCCCTCCGGCGACCAGCCCTCGGGCGGGACGCCGGCCGGTGGCGCACCCACCGACCCGTTCGCCGCGATGCTCGGCGGTGGCGGCGGTGACATCGGTGCGGCGCTGCAGCGCCTCGGCCAGCTGATGTCGTGGCAGGGCGGGCCGGTGAACTGGGACCTCGCCCGCGACGTCGCGCGCCAGGCGGTGGCCGCCAGCGAAGACCGGTCGGTCACCACGTCGGACCGGGAGCCGGTGCTCGACGCCATGCGCCTCGCCGAGCTGTGGCTCGACGAGGCCACCGCCTTCCCCAGCGGCGCCACGGCGGTCGCCGCGTGGAGCCGGGCCGAGTGGGTCGAGGCGACGCTCCCGGCCTGGCGCGAGCTGGTCGACCCGGTCGCCGGGAAGGTCGTCGACTCCCTCGGCTCGATGCTCACCGGTGAGGGCGGCCCGCTCGCCGGCGGCCTGCCCGGGATGGCCGGGCTGCCCGCCGAGCAGATGGCGGCCATGTCGCAGATGGCCGGCCCGCTGCAGCAGATGATGCGCAGCATCGGCGGCGCCATGTTCGGCACCCAGCTCGGCCAGGCGATCGGCTCGCTGGCGGTCGAGGTGGTCGGGTCGACCGATGTCGGGCTGCCCCTGGCCGGCGCCGGGCGAGCCGCCCTGCTGCCCGCCAACGTGGCGGTCTTCGGCGAGGGGCTCGAGGTGCCGGCCGACCAGGTGCGGCTCTACCTGGCCCTGCGCGAGGCGGCGCACCACCGGCTGTTCGCGCACGCTCCCTGGCTGCGGGCGCACCTCGTCGACGCGGTCGCGGCCTATGCGCGCGGCATCACCGTCGATGTCGGCCGGCTCGAGGAGGCCATGGGCAGCGTCGACCCCACCGACCCCGAGTCGCTGCAGCAGGCGCTGACCGGAGGCATGTTCGAGCCCGAGGACACCCCCGAGCAGAAGGCCGCGCTGCTGCGGCTCGAGACCGCCCTCGCCCTCGTCGAGGGCTGGGTCGACGAGGTGGTCGACGCAGCAGCCAGCCCCCACCTGCCGGCCTCGTCGGCCCTGCGCGAGACGGTCCGCCGCCGACGGGCCAGCGGCGGCCCGGGCGAGCAGACCTTCGCGTCCCTCGTCGGGCTCGAGCTGCGGCCGCGCCGGCTGCGCGACGCCGCCGCCCTGTGGCGTGCCGTCCTCGCGGAGAAGGGGCAGGACGGCCGTGAGTCGCTCTGGTCCCACCCTGACCTGCTGCCGACCGCCGACGACCTGGACGACCCCGAGGCGTTCGCCCGCGGCGGCTCCGCGCCCCTCGACCTGTCCGGCCTCGAGGACACCGAGGCCCCGCCGGAGCCGCCGCATCCGGGTGACGAGGGGCCGTCGGGGCCGTCGGCTCCGTGACGGGTGCTGCCGGCGTCACCCGCCTGCACGCGAGCGCGCTGGAGATCATGCGCGGGTGGGTCGCCCCCGACGACGACCAGGACGAGCTGCGGAGGGCGTACGTCCGGCACCTGCTCGACCACGACGACGGGATGCTGGTCACCTGCCTCCCGGCCCACCTCACCGCCAGCGCGCTGGTGCTCGACGCGGCCGGCCAACGGG
>DATHAP010000119.1 GCA_035489715.1 Actinomycetes bacterium | reverse complement strand
ACGTTCGGTGTCTCGATGGGCAAGGCCGGATTCACCACGCGGTCCGGCACCAAGGTGATCATGGACATCCACGAGTCCTACCGCATGCGCTCGACGACCGTCGGCATCACCGGTTCGGAGGCCTACGACCTCGACGTGCCGTACTCGATGCGCATCACCAGCTCGGGGGAGTTCCTGCACGGGGCGCCGTGGAACCCCTACGTCGGCATCGCCAACCGCTCGCACGGCTGCACGAACCTGACGCTGTCCGCGGCGCACTGGGTCTTCGACCGGGTCCGCGAGGGCGACCCGATCATCACCCGCGGGACCGGACGGCAGATGGAGACCTGGAACGGCCTCGGCGGCGTGTGGAACGTGCCGTGGACGACGTGGGTCGCCGGCTCCGCCGTGAGCTAGCCGAACAGCTTCTCGCGGATCTCCTCGCGTTCCTGGACGGCGGTGGCCACCCGGGTGAGCTGCTCGTCGGTCACCGGGAGGTCGTAGACCTCGCGGACCACGGCGGGCAGGTCCGGGCGGTAGTCGTGGGCGAAGGCGCGGTAGGCACCCGGTATCTGGGCGTTCTTCATGTCGACCAGGCTCTGGAAGAAGGTGGTCACCGGGCGCCAGCGCATCGACGCAGGGATCCCCCGGGGGCTGAACGGTGGCAGCTCCCCGTGCGACGGGCGGTCCGGGCCGAGCCAGCTCGGGCGTCGGGCCAGCAGGTCGGCTCCGAACTTGGTCACCCCGTCGTTGTCGTGGCTGAGCAGCACGTAGCGAAGGCGCTTCCGGCGCTCGGCCCCGAGCGCCTCGAGCTGGCCGAAGTCGTTGACCACCGCGAGCAGGTCGGGATCCGCGTCGTAGCGGTTCTCGCCCATGACCTCGTGGCTCCACTTGCTGCCGGACGGGGTCCCGATCCACAGGGCGCGGTCCAGGCCCAGCGCCTGCGGCCCCAGGGTGCCCCAGTGCAGGAAGGCGTCCTGGCTGGTGTGCGCGCCGAGGCTCTCGCCGAAGAGGACGACCCGGGGTCGATCGGCCGCAGGGACGTCCCTCAGCCGCGCGAGGATGCGGGTCCAGAGCAGCCGGTTCTGCTCGCGGGCACCGGCCACCTTGGTCAGGGAGAGCGGCGAGGGCCGCTTGGAGTACTGCAGGGTCACCGTCGCGCAGTCGCCCAGCGTGAAGTACTGCACCGTGTTGGTCGCGATGTAGTTCACGTACCCGCTGCCGGTGGGCGAGATCAGCACGATCAGGGAGCGGCTCCAGGCGTCGGTCCGGTCCATCTCGGCCAGAGCCAGGTCGACCCGCTCGGTGATCGTGTCCGCGGCGTCGACCCCGACGTACACCTGGATGGGCGTGGCCACCGCCGGCACCCCCATGACGCTCGGGATGGACCAGTCACCCTCGGGCATCCCCTCGGGGCGCTCTCCCGACGGCAGGGGGGTCGGCCGGGCGAACAGCACCGCGTGCCGGCGGCCCTCCCGGCCCAGCGACTCCCAGGAGACCAGGCTGCCGGGGCCGCCGCTGATCGTGGGCCCGGTGAACCGGTCCCGCGCCGACTCGTCCAGCACCGGCTCGAACGTGGACGCGCCGGCCTCGATCCGGCGCATCCCGACTCCCCACACCCGGGTCACGCCGAGCCCGAGGGCGGCGAGCGTCCCCGCGTGGGTGAGCAGCCGCCACGCCCGCTCCGACCCGTGGGCGCGCATCGAGGCCACCGCTGCGACCCGTCCGGCGAGCGCGGACTCCCCGTACGACACGGCGGTCAACGCACCGACGACGCCGCCCGCGGCGGCCAGGCCCAGCAGCGGCTTGTGCTGCGCGAAGTCGCCGCCCGGCTCCTTGGGCGTCTCCCGCTGCCGTCGTCGCTCGATGACGAGCGCGAGCCCGAGACCGGCCGGGACCGCCATCGGGATCCGACCGACCAGTCGGCCGGTCCGCCCACGACCGGCCACGGCGCCGGTGCCGGCGCTGGCAGCGGCATGGACCGCGCCCATCAGCCCGGTCACGCCCAGGCGCCAGCCGAGCTGCCGGGTCGCGCTGCGCGTGATCGGCTCGGCGTCCCGCGTGGGCAGCCGGGTCGCGGCCAGACCGACCGGGACCGCGGCGAGGTTCACGGCCAGCGTCCCGAGCTGGTGCCGGCGCTCCCTGCTGGTCCCCGGCGGCAGCGGGAGGAGGTCGCCGACCGAGGCGCCCACGATGTCCAGCGCGTCCTGGGCCAGCACCGTCGCCAGGTACGTCGAACCGACGGACAGACCGGTGATCAGCCCCTGGTCGGCCCAGCTGCGCTCGGACAGGGACCGGGCGAACGTCCCCGGAGCCACGGCGGCACCCGCCATCAGCCCCACCTGCTGCGGGGTCCCCACCCAGTCACGTGCAGTCATGACGACCTCTCCCTCGGTGCTTGCCCCGGTGCTTGCCTCGGTGCCCGGTCACCCTGAGGATGACGGGCGATGGCGTCGGGCCGGTGGCCGCTGCGGGCTCAGGGCCCAGACCCTGGCCGCCGCCAGGACGCCCAGGCCGTTCGTCGCCCAGTGCAGCAGCATCGGACCCAACAGGCTCCCGGTCCGGTGGCGCAGCTCGCCGAACACCAGGCCGGCGAGCGTCGTGAACGCGACGGTGCCCACGACGGTCCATACCCGACGACGGCCGCCACCGTCGGTCTGCAGGGTCTGGTTGGTCTGCAGCAGGTCGAGTGCCGGCAGCACGTGCCAGAGCCCGAACAGCGCCGCGGAGACCCCGGTCGCCCACCACGGCCCGTGATCGGCGGCGACCAGCCCCCACAGCACCCCCCGGAAGGCGACCTCCTCGAAGACGACCGTGCTCAACGGGATCGTCACGAAGGCCATGGCGAGCGCCGAACCCGGGCCGACCCGGTAGCGCGTATCGCGGAACAGCGTGCGGGTCGCCGGCACGGTCACGCCGACCGCGTAGCCGACCGCGACCACACCGGCTGCCGCCCCTCCCCACGCGAGTCCCCTGACCAGGGACTCCCGGCCGAGCCCGAGCTCGGCCCAGGACAGGCCCGCACTCCGACCCACCAGGAGGAGCAGCGCAGCCGCCAGCGGTCCGGTCACCGGGTGCGCACGGCGTGGTCCGACGTGGACCCAGACGTTCACGACGACCATCACCAGCAGGGTGAGGGCGACCGCGGCGGCCGTCGTCATCGCGGCACCGCGGCGCCCGCGGCTCGGCCCGGCACCGGGAGACGCTCACGCCGGGGTGGTGACACTGCCGCGGGCATCCAGCACGGACTCACCTTCGGGCACGGGCACCGCCCCGTCGTCGTCCGGCAAGGGTGAGATCCGGGCCGCCCCGAGTCACCCCGGTGGCTGAGCGCGCCGCTGCGGGGCGGCCCACCTGGCCAGCGGTCAGAGGTCCTTGCGCACGAAGGACGTCGCCGCCAGCCCCCAGACCATGGCCACCCACAGCGCAGCCCAGGCCAGGTAGGCGACGGTGAGGGGCGAGGAGCTCAGGAACGGGAACGCCTCGACGTCCGACCCGCCGAACGTCGCGAACACCGACGGGTCCTGGAAGGCGTGCATCGCCCCCTGCCACAGGCCGTCGGTCGGGAGCAGCACCCTCGACACGGCACCGACGCGGGCGACTGCCTCGTTGCCGAGTCCCTCGCCGACGCCCCCCACGACGCCGGCCACCCAGGTCGTGCAGAACAGGCCGACGGCGACCACGCCCGAGGCCATCGGCGAGATGGCGGTCGAGAGCAGCACGGCCAGCGTGAGCAGCACGGTGGTCTGCGCGGCGAGCAGCGCGAGCGCGGTCACCGGCTCCGGTGGCCAGTAGTCCGTCGTGGCGCGCACGACGAGGCACTGGGCCAGACCGGCGAGCACGACGAAGCCGCTGCCGAAGACGGCCAGGCCGAGCCACTTGCCCAGCAGGTAGGCCGAGCGACGGATCGGCCTGGCCAGCACCGCCAGCGCGATGCCGGACTCCGTCTCGCCGGACACCGTGGGCCCGGCCAGGAAGGCCGTCCCCAGGGCCGCGATAAGGCTGAAGCCGAACATCACCAGGTTGAGCACGATGGACGCCGTCAGCCGGGCCTCGCCGCTGGTGAGCGCGCTGCCGCCGGACTCCGCCGCGAGGCGGGAGAAGCCCCAACCGCTCAGCGCGATCAGGGCGACGGTGAGCACGGAGAGCGCCACCAGCACCCGACGTCGGGTCGCCTCGCGTAGGGTCAGCGCGGCGATGGTAAGCACGGTGCGGGCGGTCGTCATCGGGCGTCACCGGACCGGGCCGCGGCGCCGTCGCGCAGGATGCCGAGCAGGCGCTCCTCCAGAGTTATCCGCGCCGGCTCGACGGCGTGCACCCGCACGCCCAGGGCGGCCAGGTCGCGGACCAGGTCGGGGACGGCCGTCCCGTCGTCGTCGGCCGGCAGCGAGAGGGTGAACAGGCCCGCGGTCTCGCCGGTCCGGTCCACCGTGCCGGTCGCTGCGAGCCGGGCCTCCGCCTCCGGGGACACGTCGCTCAGCTGCAGGTGCAGCTCGCGCTGACCCAGCAGCTCGGCGAGCGTCCCGGAGGCGGCGACCTCCCCCCGGTCCAGGATGACCACCCGGTCGCAGACCCGCTCCACCTCGCCGATCAGGTGCGAGTTGAGCAGCACCGCCACGCCGCGCTCCTTCAGGCTCAGCACGATGTCGCGTACGTCGGCCCGCCCCAGCGGGTCCAGTGCGCTGGTCGGCTCGTCGAGCACGACCAGCTCCGGGCCGGCCACCAACGCGACCGCCAGCCCGAGGCGCTGCTGCATCCCCTTGGAGAAGCCGCCCAGCCGGTCGTGCGCCCGGTCGGCCAGGCCGACCAGCGCGAGGCTGTCGCGCTGCTCCGCCGCGGTCACACCGATCCCGGACAGCCGGACGTGCAGGCTCAGCACCTCGGTCGGGCTCAGCCACGGCTGGTAGCGGAAGAGCTCCGGCAGGTAGCCGACCCGGGCCCGCGCGGACGGGTCGACGCCTGGTCGCCCGAGGAGCATGACCTCGCCCCCGTCGGCGTGGACCAGACCGAGCAGCATCTTGATCACCGAGGTCTTGCCGGCACCGTTGGGGCCCAGAAGCCCGACGATCTCGCCGCGGCCGACCTCGAAGGACACGTCCTCCACGGCCTGCTGGCGGCCGTACCGCTTGCGCAGGCCCGAGCACCAGACGGCCGGCGCCGGTGGCAGGCCGGCCACCGCGTCCGCCGCGGCCTGCCGCGCCGCGTCGACCGCGGTGGGCCGTTCCGCAACGCTCACGACAGGTCTCCCGCGACGCCGAGCAGCTCGTCGACGTCCAGCGAGCCGGCCACCGCGGTCACCATGCCGTCGTCCACCCAGACGACGGCTGCCAGCGTCCCGTCCCGGGTCTGAAGCACCGTGGCCGGTGTGCCTGCCACCTCCGCCGACGAGGTCGTGACCTCGTCGGCCGGCACGGGCAGCGGCAGCGTGGAGCCGTCCGCGGTGAACGTGCGCAGCTGCGCGGCGACGTCGTCCGGCAGGCCGGGAAGCGACAGCAGGTAGTCGCGCACGCTCTCGAACGGGGCCCCGGACGAGAACGCCGTCGGCGCCACGGCGCGGGCCACGACCAGGGCGGGTGCCCCGGCGTCGGACGACCAGGTCTGGACCACTCCTGGACCCGCGTCCATCCGGACCGAGCTCCCGTCCAGTCCCGGCGGGGGCTGCGGCAGCGCCTCGCCGGCCTCGGCGGCCGCCCGGGCCGCGCGCTCACGGGAGAAGGTGAAGGTCGCGCTGACCTCGTCGCCCACCTGGAGCACGGGTCGGCCGCTGACCCCGCGGGGCAGCTCGGTGACCTCGGGCACCTCGAGCCCGGTGAGCTCGGCCGCCTCCTGGGCGTCGGCGACCTCGCGGACGTCCGGCTCGCCGGTCATCCGGAGCTCGCCGTACGCGCTGAGGTCGGGCAGCGCGACGAGGTCGCCGGGGGCGATGCTGACCGGGGCCACCCGCTCGGTGCGGAAGACCTGCAGCCAGTCGTTGGCCGCCGCGGTGCCCGCACCGGCCAGGACGACGCCGACGGCGAGGGCCGCGACGAGGGGACGACGCAGCGCCGCGCGGGTCCGGGCCGCCCTCGGCCGGGACGTCTGGCCGGGTGGGGTGGCAGCCGACGCAGCCGACGCCGCCGACGCGCTCGACGCGGTCGAGAGTCGGCGCCAGGCAGCGGCGACGTCGAGGTCCGGGTCGGACTCGGTCGCCAGCGCGGCGTCGACCAGGTCGGCGTCCTCACGCGCCGAGGCGAGCTCGTCCAGGCACTCCGGGCAGTCGACGACGTGCCGGCGGTCGGCGTCGGAGACGCCGGCCGGGTCGTCGAGCAGGCGGCGCAGCGCGCCCTCAGTCGGGTGACGCATGACGGTTCAGCTCCTTGCGCAAGGCGGATTCGGCGCGCCGCACGGTGGTGCCGACGCTCGTGGGGGACAGGTCCAACGCCGCGGCGACGTCGGCGTAGCTCAGACCGCTGTGCCGGAGGACGAGGGCGACCGCCTGGGTACGGGGCAGCCGGCCGAGCGCGGAGCGGACGGCCCGGCGCTCCTCCCGGGTGACCACGGTGTCCGCCACGTCGGACACGACTGTGTCCTGGTGCACGGCGGCCGCCTCCTCCCGGGCGACGCGGCGTCGCCCGGACCGGACGACGTTCAGCGCGGTGTGTGCGGCGGCCACCGAGAGCCAGCCGCGGGCCTCCGAGGCCGGCACCGAGGTGCGTCCGAAGGCGAGGAACACCTCCTGTGCGACGTCCTCGGCCAGGTCCCGTGAGCCGAGCACCCGGGCGGCCACGCCCACGACGAGCGGGTAGTCGCGCCGGAAGACGTCGGCCAGGTCGTCGCGCACCGGGTCGCCGGCGGACCGCGGCATCCTCACCCGGCTCGTCCTCCCGTCCCGCTCCTCGGTCGCGCCCGCCCCGTCGGCCGTGAGGACGGCCGCGGGCGCCGCTCGAGCATGCTCGACCAGGTCCATGTCTCTACAGCACCGCCGGCGCCGGAGATGTGACATCCGGGCTCCGGCGCCCGATCATCCTCCTGGCCGGGGCGGGCGCCGGGCAGGCGGACGGTCGGGCGAGCCGCGGCGGGCGTCCGCCGCCAGCAGCTCGGAGACGGTCCCGTCGGCGCCGGCGTCGGTGGGCCGGTGCCCGGTGACCGTCGCGACGAAGACCTCCCGGCTCAGGGACAGCAGCACGCCCGGGGCGGTCGTGAGGACGGTTGCCGTCCGTGGCACCGAGCGCAGCAGGGCCACCTCGCCGAAGGCGTCGCCCGGGACCAGGCGTCGTACGTCCACAGCCTCCCTGCGCACGACCATCGCGCCGGACTCGACGACGAAGAACTCCTCTCCGGTGGTGTGCTCGCGCACCACGGGGACCCCGGTCGCGACCTCCCGCCGGTCGGCGGCACAGGCCAGCCGCTCGAGGGTGAGCCGCGGCAGGGGGGCGAGCACGCCCACCCGGCCGAGCAGTTCGACGTCCTCGGGGCGCGGCGTGGTCGCCGTCTCGAGTGCGCGTAGTCCGGAGGTGCACAGCAACGGGGCCACCGCGAGCAGTCGGCCGGGGTCGCGGGCCGCCCGCTGACCATGGCGCGGTCTAGCGCTTGCGCATCGTCTTCACCGCCGCCATGACGAGCACGACGACCAGCACGATGCCGATGGCGAAGCCGCCCAGGTAGTACATGACGTCACCGTAGGGGCCGGCACCCGGTCGGCGTGGGCGACCGGCCGAACTCGCCACAGCAGAGGGTTGACGCAACTGACTGGTTGCCTTAAGGTCGAAGCAACCAATCAGTTGCGATAGGAGCTGCAGATGCCCATCCCGAACACCATCACCCGCGTCCTCGACCTGGCCCACCCCCAGCAGAAGGTCTGGGGCGCCCTGTCCACCATCGAGGGGCTCACCGGCTGGTTCGGCAGCAAGGCCGAGGGAGAGGTCGCCCCCGGCCACGACGTGCGGATGTACTGGGGCGACCACGACGCCGAAGGGACCCTCGAGGTCAAGGTGGTCGACCCGATGTCGGTCTTCGCCTACTGCTGGACGATCTCCGGCGCCCCCGAGGGCGACCCACGCCGGACCTACGTCGAGTTCGCCCTCGAGCCGACCGGCTCCGGCACCCGGCTCACCGTCACCGAGAGCGGCTTCGCCCAGCTCCCGGACGAGTGGCTGGAGGCGAGCTACCAGGGCAACACCGAGGGCTGGCAGCACGAGCTCGGCGAGCTGGTGGCCTACCTCGATGCCGCCTGATCGGCTGCGCGCCGACCCGGAGGAGGTGTCGGCCGGCGTCTTCACGGCGCTGGCCGACCCGACCCGCCGGGCGATCCTCGCGTCGCTGGCCGAGCACGGGCCGAGCACGGCCACCGATCTCTCGGGCCGGCTGGCCATCACCCGGCAGGGGGTCGCCAAGCATCTCGGCCTGCTGGCCGAGGCCGGCCTGGTGACCAGCGACGCGGGCGGCGGCCGGCGGATCCTCTACCGGCACCGGTCCGCGCCGATCAAGGTGGCGCAGTCCTACCTGGCCGCGCTCGCCGCCGACTGGGACGGCTCCCTCGCCCGGCTCTCCTCCTTCCTGGACGACCCGTCGCGGTGATCGCCCCGCCGGACACGGGTCCGGCCACCACGCCTAGCCCACGGGACCAGGCGTCCCGCCGCTGCCGTCCTCCGACGACCCCTTCCCCCGGCGGAGGAGGGCGACCAAGGCCACGACGGCGCCGACGCCGAGTGCGAGAAGGGCCGCCAGCGCGGCGGTGCTGAGCCCGTCGTCCTCGGCCGAGGGGTCCTCGGAGGCCGGAGCGGTCGTCTCCGACGTCGTCGTGGCGGCCGGCTCCGAGGAGGGCGTGCTCGAGGGTGTGATCGTGGTGGTCCTGGTGGCCGTCGCCGTAGCCGTCTGGGTCTGGGTTGCGGTCCGGGTCTGGGTCGCGGTCTGGGTCTGGGTCGCGGTCTGGGTCCGGGTCGCGGTCGCGGTGGTCGGCAGCGCTTCGCCCGACGACGTCTCGTCCTCCGGGCTCGCCGAAGCGGTCGGTGCCGGCGTCGAGTCATCGGTGCGGGTCCGCTCGGCGGAGGCCGTCAGCGACCGGGTCGGGCTGACGCTGAGGGTCGGCGGGGTGATCGACCGGGAGGCCGTGGCGCCGGGGCGTGTGCTCGACGAGCCGTCGGGCAGACCGTCGCCGCCTCCGCACGCGCCCAGGGCCAGGGTGGGGAGCAGGACGGCCAACGCCCCGACGGCAGCACGTCGCGAGCGTGTCGACGACGGGCGGGCCTTGCGCCTGGGCACCATGCGAGAACGCTCCCGCCGCGCAGCGCATCTGGCATCCCCTGAAGCGGATGACGGGGCAGGCGCGGTCACCCGCGAGACGTCGGGGGGGTCGGGCCGCGCCATGGACCCGCGACGAAGTGGGCGTAGCGTCCGATCGACGTCCGTACCGGACGGAACCGGACCCGGGGCAGCGTCGCCCCGCAGCAGGAGGTCGGTCGCCGATGCCGTCGCACCGCTCGCTCACCGCTCGCGCTCTCCTCGTGGTCGCTCTGGCGCTGGGCGGCGTCACGGTCGCACAGGCACCGGCGAGCGCAGCCGAGGACCCGGACCTCGGACCGAACGTCCTCGTCTTCGACCCCGGCATGCCCCAGAGCGAGATCCAGGCCGCGGTCGACGCGGTGGCGGCGGCGCAGGTCGACGACGAGATGGGCACGGCGCGCAAGGCGCTGCTGTTCAAGCCGGGGACGTACGGCACGGCGGAGCATCCGCTGCAGTTCCGGGTCGGCTACTACACCTAGGTGGCGGGGCTCGGACGAGACCCGGGCGACGTCGTCATCAACGGCAAGATCGAGGTCTACAACCGCTGCCTCACCCCGGACTACTGCATCGCCCTCAACAACTTCTGGCGTTCGCTGTCCAACCTGCACCTGAACGTGAACGCGGCCGGCCAGGACGGCTGCCGGTCGTCGGCGAACTTCTGGGCGGTCTCGCAGGCGTCGCCCATGCGACGGGTCCAGGTGACCGGCGCCAACCTCTCGCTGATGGACTACTGCACGGCGGGGCCGCAGTTCGCCAGCGGCGGCTTCGTCGCCGACTCCGCGCTCCCCTTCGTCATCAACGGCTCGCAGCAGCAGTGGCTGACGCGGGACAGCTCGGTCGGCGGCTGGTCCAACGCGGTGTGGAACCAGGTCTTCGCCGGGGTCGAGGGCGCGCCGAGCGACGCCACCTTCCCCGACCCGCCGTACACCACGCTCGAGACGACGCCGGTGAGCCGGGAGAAGCCCTACCTGTACGTCGACGACGACGGCTCCTGGAACGTCCTCGTGCCCGACCCGCAGACCGACTCGCGGGGCACCACGTGGTCCGGCGGGTCGACGCCCGGACGCAGCGTCCCGCTGTCCGACTTCTACGTCGCCCGGCCCACGGACACGGTCAAGACGCTGAACAAGCAGGTGTCGATGGGCCAGAACCTGCTGCTCACACCGGGGGTCTACTCCGTCGACAAGCCGGTCGAGGTCAAGCGGCCGGACAGCGTCGTGCTCGGCATCGGACTCGCCACCCTGACTGCCGAGAACGGGTCGGTCGCCGTGCGGGTGCGCGACACCGAGGGCGTCAGCCTGGCCGGCTTCATGGTCGACGCCGGACCCCAGAACTCTCCGGTCCTGATGCAGGTCGGTCCGCCGGACGCGGTCGGGGGGAGCGCCGCGAACCCGACAACGCTGAGCGACGTGTTCTTCCGGGTGGGCGGCCCGCACGTGGGCAAGGCGACGACGAGCCTCGAGGTCAACAGCGACAACGTCCTGCTCGACCACATCTGGGCGTGGCGCGCCGACCACGGCAACCCAGGGGCGTACGGCTGGACGACCAGCACCGGGCGCAACGGGGTCGTCGTCAACGGCGACGACGTGACCGCGACCGGCTTCTTCGTCGAGCACTACCAGCAGCACAACGTGGTCTGGAACGGCGAGCGCGGCCGCACGGTCATGTTCCAGAACGAGCTGCCCTACGACCCTCCGGACCAGGCGGCCTACCAGCACGACGGCATCCTCGGCTGGGCCGCGTACAAGGTCGCCGACGACGTGGCCGACCACGAGCTCTGGGGCGGTGGCAGCTACGTCTACTTCAACGTGAACCCGTCGATCCACGCGGCCCACGGCTTCGAGGTCCCGGTCACCGACGGGGTCCGGCTGCACCACGTCATGACCGTGAACCTCGGTGCCGGCACCATCGACCACGTGGTCAACGACACCGGCGGGGCCGTCACGACCGACGCGATCGGGGTCCCACAGTACGTCACGGTGTTTCCCTAGGACCAGTCCTCGAAGTCCTCGGCGCGCTCGAGGCTGCCGAAGGCCTGCTGGAGCTCGGCCGGTGGCTTGACCGGCCGGCGCCCGGCGAGGTCGAACCACAGACCGACCGACTCCACGGTGGCGCACAGACCCTGCGACTCCGTGCTGAAGCGGTTGCGCACCTTGAAGCGCCGACTGTCCGGCGACAGCGCGAGGGTCTGGAAGTCGACCGTGAACGGCTCGAGCAGGCGGACCTCACGCCGGTAGACCAGTCGGTCGTCGAGGACCACCGGGCCGATGCGCAGCTCGGCGAAGGTCCGGGCGGTGAAGCCCACCGAGTCGAAGAACAGGATGCGGGTGTTGCTCGCGTAGTCGAGGAACGCGGAGTTCGCCATGTGCTGGTTGAAGTCCATGTCGCGCCACTGCGCCCGGTACTGCTGGATGAAGGCCACCGTCATGACCCGAGTCTGACGAATCGACACGCGCCGCGCGGTAACCGCACGGGCCGTCCCCGCGTCGTCCATCCAGTACCGTCGGCAACCGCGTCGACCGCCGCGTCGACCACAGCGTCGACCACAGCGTCGCCCGACAACGGCGGGGGAACGGAGCACAGATGCGCAGGTCAGTGCTGGTGATGCCGCTGGCCGGGGCCCTCGTCCTGGGCCTTGCCGTGGGGGCGGGCGCGCCGGCCGGCGCCGTCGCGGCCGGCGACGACGCCGCGGTGTCCACCCCCCGCGAGGACCCCTACTACCCGGCCAAGGGCGACCCCGGCGTCGACGCCCTGCACTACCGCCTGCGGCTGAGCTGGTCGCCGACCGCCAAGGTGCTCACCGGCACCGCCCGGATCCGGTTCCGCGCCCCGGTGGCCGAGGACCGGGTGCGGCTGGACCTGGGCGACCCGCTGCGGGTGCGGTCGGTGCGGCTGGACGGGGCGCGCAAGCCGTTCAGCCACCCCGGGAAGAACCTGGTCGTGCGGACCGGCCCGCTCGCCGCCGACAGCCGGCACACCCTCGTGGTCGCCTACCGCGGCACCCCGCGTCCGGTCGCCCTGCCCAGCACCCGCTCCGACGTGCAGACGGGCGGCTGGACGACGACCAGGCGCGGCGAGGTCTGGACGATGCAGGAGCCGTTCGGGGCGTTCACCTGGTACCCGGTCAACGACCAGCCCTCGGACAAGGCGTTCTACGACGTGCGCATCTCGGCGCCGCGCGGGATGGTCGGGATCTTCAACGGCCGGCTCACCCACCGCAAGACCGTGCACGGTCGCACCGTGACGAGGTGGCACCTGGCCAGCCCGGCCGCGTCGTACCTCACGACGATCGCCATCGGCGACTACGTCCGTTACCGCGACCGCGGGCCGCACGGGCTGCCGATCACCTACTGGCTGCCCCGCCGCGACCAGCGCGCGCTGCCGGAGCTGCGGCGCACACCGGACCTGATCCGGTGGCTGGAGGCGCGCCTCGGGCCGTACCCGTTCGATCGCGTCGGCGTGGTGATGGTGCCGTGGGCGTCGGCGATGGAGACGCAGACGCTGCTCACGATGGGCCGTCCGCTGGTCCGTGACCGGCCCGGCTTCCGCAGCGTCCTGGTCCACGAGTACGCCCACCAGTGGTACGGCGACACGGTCACCCCGGACAGCTGGCCGGACCTCTGGCTCAACGAGGCGTTCGCGATGCACATCGAACTCTCCTGGCAGGTCTCCCGCGGCTGGACCACGTGGGCGGATTTGCGCGGCTTCCTGGTCGACGTGGACGGTGAGCTGCGCGCCTCGGACGGGCCGCCCGGCGCCTACGATCCCAGCAAGTTCGCCGAGGACTGCGTCTACCTGTGCGGTGCCCTGATGCTGGACCGCCTCGGCAACCGCCTCGGGCCGGAGCTGTTCGCCCAGGTCCTGCGCGAGTGGCCGCAGACCCACCGCGACGCGAGCGTCGACCGCGACGACTACATCGCCTGGCTGAGCGCCCGCACCGGCCAGGACCTGCGGCCGTTCCTCACCGAGTGGCTCACCTCGCCGACGACCCCGGCGATCTGAGGCGTTCGACGGATTCCGGCGGGGGCTCGAACACCTGTTCGACGGTGTGCCATGCTGGCCGGCATGGCGGGTGGCATGTCGCGACCGCGCCCCACCGTCCCGGTGCCGGTCGCGGTCCGTGGCCGGTCCCCCAACGCTGCCGACGTGTCCGGCGGCCCGGACACCGGGGCGGACGGCGGGCCCGGCCGGCACTGCTGGGTGGCGGACCCGGCCGACGACACGACCGCCCGGCGGGCCGGGCTGCTCGTCGAGTGGCGCCGCGCCGTGGGCGGCGGATGGGAGGGCCGGGTGGTCCGCGTCGCGCAGGTGCGGCCCGGCCGGTGGGCGCTGGTCGAGGAGTGGGTGGACGAGTCGCTGCTGGGCCCGGTCTGAGCGACGTACGCCTCCGCGGGGTTTCGCGAGAGGGTGCGCAGATGACGTCAGCGACCGCACCCGACGACTCTCGCCGCCACCTGGGACCCGTTGCACGTGTCCCCGCCGGTCGGACCGTCCACGGATGAGCGAGCAGGGGTGGCGGGCGTTCCTCGCCGCGGAGAGCCTTGACGACTGGGTGGTGCTGCACGGCGGAGCGACTGCGGTGTTCCGCGTCGCGTCGCTCGCCGAGGCGGCGCGGCTGGCCGACGCGGTCGCGCAGGTCCCCGGCCTCGAGGGCTCGGGGGCCCTGCTGACGATCGCGGACGAGCGTCTCACCGTGCGGCTCACCCGCGGCGTGTTCCGGCTGGAGGTGGAGCACGTCGCACTGGCCCGGGCGGTCTCGGCGGCCGCTCGGGCGCACGGGGCGGCCGCCGACCGTGCGGCCGTGCAGGAGGTGCAGGTGGCGATCGCTGCCGTGCCCGACGCCGTGGACGTCGGCTTCTGGCGTGCTGTCCTCGGCTACGCACCCCTGGCCGAGGACAACGCCGTCGACCCGCTCGGTCACGGATCGACGGTCTGGATGCAGGAGCTGGACCCGGGCAAGCCGCTCCGGCACGCGATGCACGTCGACGTGTCCCTGGCTCGCGACCAGGCCGAGGCGCGGGTGGCAGCAGCGCTCGACGCGGGAGGCCGCGTCGTCCTGGTCACCGACGAGCCGGCGAGCTGGATCCTCGCCGACCGGGCCGGCAACCGGGTGTGCGTCGCCCCGTGGCCCGACGGGTACGGCGTGCCAGACCTTCCCGACCTGCCCGAGCGGTGACTCCTGGCTCAGCCTGCTGACGCGATGTCGACGTCCCCGTCGCTGGTGCTCGCCGTGATGCGCCGCGGGGCGGTCGGGTCGGTCGGCACCGTGACGTCGCTCGACCCGTCCTTGGTCGACACGGTCACGTGGTAGGCGGTCCGGTCGTCGGGCAGCGTCAGCTGCACCGAACCGTCCCGCGAGGTGGCCCGCACCGACCGTGGCGGGTCGGCGAAGGCCAGCCGCACCGACCCGTCCGACGTCGACGCCTCGACCCGGGCCGACCGGATCCCGGAGCCCTCGATAGTCCCGTCCCGGGACGTGAGCCGCAGAGGTCCCGAGACGTCGCGCGCGGTGATGCCGCCGTCCGACGTGGACAGGTCGACCGGGCCGGTGAGCTCGCGCAGCGTCAGGTGGTTGTCGGTGACGCCACCGGTCACCGTCACGTCGGCGGGCACGGTCAGGTGCACCCAGCCGGTGCACGGGAGGCCGGGCGTCCAGGGGCACGACGACCCGACGACGAGCCGGTCGCCGACCTGACGGGTCACGATCTCCGGCTCGCCCAGCGACCAGTGCCAACCGCGGTCCACGGTCACCTCGTCCGCCGACGCCGACCCCGTCACGTCGACCTCCTCGAAGCCGAGGTCGAGCATGAGCACCTTCACGCCGCCGAACGTGGCCTCGCGGCTCTCGGTCGCGCGGGACAGCAGGCTGGCCACCGCGACCGCGTTCCAGGCCACGACCGCCAGGCCGAGGGCGACGACGAGGATGCGCAGGGCGGTGCGGCCGCCGGAGCCCCCGGGGCCGCTGGTCCGGGCCGGCGGGCGGGGCGGGGCGGGAGCCTGGGTGGACATCGTCGTCACTCTCCTGTGCCGTCCAGCCAGCGGAGCACTGCCAGCACCCGGCGGTGGTCCTGCTCGGCCGGCGGCAGGCCGAGCTTGGTGAAGATCGAGCTCACGTGCTTCTCGACGGCACCCTCGCTGACGACGAGCTCGGCGGCGATCCCGGCGTTCGACCGGCCCTCGGCCATCAGCCGGATGACGTCGGTCTCCCGGGGCGTCAGCCCGGCCAGGGGATCGACCCGCCGGCTCCGCACGAGCAGCTGGGACACGACCTCGGGGTCCAGCGCGGTGCCGCCGTCGGCGACCCGGCGCACCGCCTCGACGAACTCCGTGACGTCGGCGACCCGGTCCTTCAGCAGGTAGCCGAAGCCGCTGGTGTGGGACGCGATGAGGTCGGTGGCGTAGCGCTCCTCGACGTACTGGCTCAGCATCAGCACCGACACGTCCGGGTGCTGCGCGCGGATGACCAGCGCGGCGCGCACACCCTCGTCGGTGTGCGTCGGCGGCATCCTGATGTCGACGACGCAGATGTCGGGCAGGTGCTCGTCGACCACGCGCAGCAGCCGGTCGGCGTCGTCGACCGCCGCGACGACCTCCATGCCCGCGTCGGTGAGCAGGTGCACGAGACCCTGGCGCAGCAACACCGAGTCCTCCGCGATCACGACCCGCACGGGACCTCCACGGTCATCGTCGTGCCGCCTCCCGGCGGGCTGGTCAGGTGGAAGGTGCCGTCGACGGCCTGCACGCGGTCGCGCAGCCCCGCCAGGCCGCTCCCGGGCCTCTCGGCCGCGCCGCCCACACCGTCGTCGGCGACCGACAGGAGCAGTCGGTCGCCCTCGCGCTCGACGTGCACGTCCACGTGCCTGGCCCGCGCGTGCCGGGCGACGTTGGTCAGGGCCTCGCTGACCACGAAGTAGGCGACGGCCTCCGCCGTCGGCGACGGGCGCTGCGGCACGTCGACGTCGAGCCGCACCGGCACCGGCGAGCGGGCCGCGACCGACGACAGCGCCGCGTCGAGCCCGCGGTCGGTGAGCACGGCCGGGTGCACGCCGCGGATGACGTTTCGCAGCTCGGTGATCGAGTCCTTGGCGTCCTGGTGCGCCTGGTCGACGAGCTCGCGCGCCCCCTGGGGGTCGTCCTCGAACTTGGCCCTGGCCCGGCCGAGGTTCATCGCGAGCGCGACCAGCTGCTGCTGCGCCCCGTCGTGCAGGTCGCGCTCGATGCGCCGCCGCTCGGCGTCGGCGGCGTCGACGACGCGGGCCCTGGTCTCGGTCAGCCGGGTGACCTGCAGCCGCAGCGCGTCGGCCTCGCTGGGGGACAGCAGCGCGTGCGCCAGGCGCACCTGCGCCAGGGTGAAGGCGGCCGAGAGCAGGCGGGCCAGGAGCAGCATCACCACGCCGGCCGCGACGCCCGCCCAGACCTCCGCCGTGGACGACCAGTCCAGCCAGCTGACCGCCTCGTCACCGGGCAGCCGGTCGACGTACAGCGGCAGGAGGATGCCGGCGGCCGCCGCCGACCAGAACGACACCACGAGCGCGAACGAGACGGTGCCGAGCGGCAGGAGGAGGAGGCAGTAGCCGGCCTCCTTCCAGAACTCCACCGAGCGGGCGCGGACGAAGGTCCGCCGGACCCACCCGCCCTCGGGCACCGCCCGCAGCGGCCGGCCGGGCAGCTCGACGTCGAGCAGCGCGGCGGCCCTCCCGCGCTCCATCGCGGCCAGCCCGTGGACCAGCCAGATGGTGGCCGTGAGCACGGGGATGCCGAGCAGGAAGACCGGCATGAGCCCGACCGACAGCGCCAGGGAGGTGACGACCAGCGTGAACGTCACGACGCCGGTGAACAGCCCGGCGACGAGATAGCCCAGCTCCAGCAACGGCCGGAGCACCCACCTGGTCAGCACGACGACAACGCTATTGACCCGGTCGGTCCGGCACGAGCGGGCTGGCCGCCGGGTCCGACCGGGGGTTCTCCCCACCACGACTCGGCCGCTGCCCGCAGAGACGCGGCCGTCCGTGGCACGGACGCTGGAGCCCGTCCGCAGCACCAGCCAGCAGGGGAGCCGTCATGAGCACCGTCACGAAGCCGGAGATCGGCCAGCGGGTCGCCGATCCCCGCCCGACCGCCACCCGGCGGGTTAGCGCCGCCGAGCGCCTCGCGCACTGGAGCATCCGGCACCGCTGGCAGGCACTCCTGCTCTGGCTGCTGCTCGTCGCGGTCGCCGTGGTCGGCGGCGGCGCGGCCGGCACCCGGCTCCTCACCGACGGAGAGGTCGGCGCCGGCGAGTCCGGCCGGGCCGACCGCCAGCTCGAGCAGGCGGGCTACCCAGCGGACATCACGGAGCGGGTGCTGCTCCAGGCCCGGTCCGGCGAGCAGCTGACGCCGGCAGCGGCGCGCGAGGTCGCCGGCGACCTGCGACAGCGGCTCGTCGAGCTGCCGGAGGTCGACCGGGTGGGGCCCCTCGTCCGGTCCGACGACGGGCGGTCGGCCGTGCTGCCTGTCGTCCTCGACGTCGACGGCGCGACCGGCACCGCCGCCGAGGACGTGGCGGACACCCGCATCGAGGCGGTGCAGGCGGCGACCGCCGACGTCGCCCGGGCCCACCGCGACCTGACCGTCGCCGGGGTCGGCGACGCGTCGATCAACCACGCCATCAACGCGACGGTGGCCGACGACTTCCAGCGCGCGGAGACCCTCAGCCTCCCGGTGACCCTCGGCATCCTGCTGCTCACCTTCGGCGCGTTGTTCGCCGCCGGCATCCCGGTGCTGCTCGCCCTGTCGGCGGTGGCCACGGCGATCGGCTTCGCCGCGCTGGTCTCGCACCTGTTCCCGGTCAGCGACACGCTGAGCAGCGTCATCCTGCTGATCGGGATGGCGGTCGGGGTCGACTACTCGCTGTTCTACGTGCGCCGGTCCCGCGAGGAGCGCGCCAAGGGGGCCGACCGCCGGCAGGCCATCGACATCGCCGCCGCCACCAGCGGCCGTGCGGTCGTCGTCTCCGGCATCGCGGTCGTGGTCGCCATGGCCGGCCTGCTGCTGGCCGGCAACGCGGTGTTCAGCTCGATGGCCGTCGGCACCATGCTGGTCGTCGCCGTCGCCGTCCTCGGCTCGCTGACCGTCCTGCCCGCCGTGCTCTCGCTGCTCGGGGACAAGGTGGACCGGCCGCGGATCCCGCTCCTGCACCGCCTCCGGCGGCCGGGTGGGGGGCGGTTCTGGCCGACCGTGATGCGGGTGGTGCTCGCCCGGCCGATGGTCTCGATGCTCGTTGCCGGAGCGGCGCTGCTCGCCCTGGCGGCACCCGTGCTCGGCATGCGGCTGGGGGAGTCGGGAGCGGACTCGCTGCCGCGCTCCATCCCCGAGCTGCGCACCTACGACGCCATGACGGCCGCCTTCCCCGAGACCGGCTTCGCGCACACGGTCGTGGTGTGGTCCGGCGCCGACCGGCCGCTGGACGAGCCCGCGGTCCGGGCCGCCCTGGGGGACCTGGCCGGCGCCGCCGACCGGACCGGCCGGTTCACCGGCGCGGCGCAGGCGACGGTCGACGTCGCGCCGGACGGTCGCACCGCCACGCTCGACCTGCCGATGGAGGGCGACTTCAACAGCGAGCAGGCGCAGCAGGGCCTGGACACCCTGCGCGACGAGCTGGTGCCGCCGCTGCAGGAGAACCTGCCTGGGGCGGAGGTCGCGGTGACCGGTGACACCGCCGGGTCGGCGGACTTCACCGCGACGCTGAGCTCGCACCTGCCGCTGGTGTTCGGCTTCGTCCTCGTCGTGAGCTTCCTGGTGCTGGTGCTGGCCTTCCGGTCGGTGGTGGTCGCCGCGACCGCGGTCGCCCTGAACCTGCTCTCGGTCGGCGCGGCCTACGGCCTGATGGTCCTGGTGTTCCAGCACGGTGTCGGCGCGGACCTGCTCGGGGTGCAGGCGAGCGGGTTCGTCGTGGACTGGGTGCCGCTGTTCCTCTTCGTCATCCTGTTCGGCCTCTCGATGGACTACCACGTGTTCGTGGTCAGCCGGATCCGCGAGGCGCACGAGCTCGGCGCACCCACCCGCGAGGCGGTGGCCCAGGGCGTGACCCGCTCCGCCGGGGTCGTCACCAGCGCGGCAGCGGTGATGATCGGCGTCTTCAGCATCTTCGCGACGCTGTCCCTCATCGAGTTCGAGCAGATGGGCGTCGGCCTGGCAGCCGCCGTGCTGATCGACGCCACGATCGTGCGGGCGGTGCTGCTGCCGGCCACGATGGCCGTGCTCGGGCGGCGTAACTGGTGGCTGCCCGGCTGGCTGGACCGGGTCCTTCCTGCGGCTCACTGACCGGCGAGCTCGGCCGGGGCGCGCATCCGCCAGGCATCGGTGACCAGCTCCGCGAGGCGCGCCTCGTCCACTGCGGCCAGCCGCAGCAGGACGAGGGGCGCCTCCTCGTAGCCCGGAGCGGTGAAGAACACGTCCGGCTCGCCGAGGAGCAGCGCCTGCTTCTCGGCCTCGTCGCCCACGAAGAGGACCGCGACGTCGGTCCGGATCACCCGCGGCCGGCCGGGGCGGCGCTCCGGCCACGACCAGACGAAGCCCTTGTTGCCGATCCGGAAGTCGAAGCCGTCGCTGTCGATCTCGACGACGTGCGGCAGGGCGAGCGCGATCCGGCGTACGTCGTCGGCGTCGGCCATCAGTCCTCCGCCGGGGCTCAGCCGAGCAGGCGACGGAACACCCGGTCGCCCTCGTCGTAGGAACCCACGTCGGGGTGCACCTCGTCCACCTGCGCGAAGCCGGTCCGGCGCAGCAGCCGGACCGACGCCTCGTTGCCCGGGTCGGTTGTCGCCCATGCCTCGGTGACCCCGTGCTCGCGGGCGAGGTGGCCGAGCAGCCACTCCACGGCCTCGGTCCCGTAGCCCCGTCCGGACACGGCCGGGTCGAAGAGGTAGGCGATCTCGGCGAGCCGCCCGTGCACGGTCGACTCCAGCCGGCCGACCAGTCTGGCCTCGCGACGTACGGCGTAGTTGAGCCAGACCTCCGACGACCCCGCCGGCGGCCCGGCCGCCACCCGCTCGAGGCGGGCTCGCACCGCCTCCGCCGTCCACGGCCCGCTCGTCCCGATGAAGCGGTGCACGGCAGGGTCGGCGAGGGCGGCGTGCAGCTCATCGGCGTGCTGCGGCCGCAACGGCTCGATGGTGAGGCGGTCGGTGCGCTCCTCGGGACCGGGCACAGGGGGACCGTACCGACTCCCGCCGAACGCCCTCCGGGTGCCGGACTGCCTGGTTACGCTCCGGGGACGGACCACGACGTCGACGGGGGCGGAGGCGGCAGCGAGCGCATGACGAAGCCGACGATCCTCACCGTCGACGACGACCCGACCGTCTCCCAGGCGATCACCCGGGACCTCCGGTCGCGCTACGGCGCCGACTACCGCGTCGTGTGGGTCACGTCGGGGGCCGAGGCGCTCGAGCTGATCGCCGAGCTGACCCTCAAGGGCCGGCCGGTCGCCCTGATCGCGAGCGACCAGCGGATGCCCGAGATGACCGGCATCCAGATGCTGGCGCAGGCGCGAACCCAGGTGCCCGACGCCAAGTTCCTCCTGCTGACCGCCTACGCCGACACCGACGTGGCGATCAGGGCGATCAACGACATCGGGCTCGACTACTACCTGCTCAAGCCGTGGGACCCGCCGGCCGAGCGTCTCTACCCCGTCGTCGACGACCTGCTCGACGACTGGCGCCAGGCCCACCTCGACGAGGGCGCCGACGTGCGCGTCGTCGGGCACCGCTGGTCCGAGCGCAGCCACGACGTCAAGACCTTCCTGGCCCGCAACCACGTGCCGTACCAGTGGCTGGACATCGACCGCGACGAGGAGGGCCGGCGGCTGCTCGACCTGGCCGGGGCGCAGCCCGAGGACCTGCCGCTGGTCCTGGTGCCCGACGCCGAGCCGCTGCGCTCGCCGACGACGTCGGCGGTCGCCGACGCGCTCGGCCTGCGCACCCGCGCCGAGCAGCCGCTCTATGACCTGTGCATCGTCGGCGCCGGCCCGGCCGGGCTCGCCGCCGCCGTCTACGCCGCGTCCGAGGGCCTGCGGACCGTCGTCGTCGAGCGCGAGGCGCCGGGGGGACAGGCGGGGCAGAGCGCCTCGATCGAGAACTACCTGGGCTTCCCCCGCGGGCTCTCCGGTGCCGACCTGGCGCACCGCGCGGTCGCGCAGGCGGCGCGGTTCGGGGCCGAGATGGTGCTGGCGCGCGACGTCGCGTCCTTCGAGGTCCGCGGGCCGGTGCGCGCCGTGCGCTTCGACGACGGTGCCGAGATCGAGGCGCGGGCCCTCGTGGTCGCGACCGGCGTCTCCTACCGCCGGCTCGCGGCGCCCGGGCTCGCCGAGCTCACCGGGCGCGGCGTGTACTACGGCGCGACCGCGAGCGAGGCGGTCCAGTGCGAGGGCGACGAGGTGTACGTCGTCGGGGCGGCCAACTCGGCCGGCCAGGCGGTGCTCAACCTGGCCCGCTACGCCAAGCGGGTCGTCATGATGGTCCGCGGCACCGGCCTCGAGGACACCATGTCGAGCTACCTCGTGGCGCGCATCGGCGAGACGCCCAACGTGGAGGTGCGGCTGCGCACCGAGGTCGTCGGGGGCCGGGGCGACGGCCACCTCGAGGCGGTCACGATCGCCGACCGGGCGTCCGGCCGTGAGGAGGAGGTGGCGGCCTCCTGGCTGTTCGTCTTCATCGGCGCGTCGCCGCGCACCGACTGGCTGGGCGGTGACGTCGCGCGCGACGACAAGGGGTTCGTTGTCACCGGGCAGGACCTGCTGACCACCGCCAAGGGCTCGTGGTCGCTCGCCCGCGCCCCGTTCGCGCTCGAGACCAGCGTGCCCGGCGTGTTCGCGGCCGGTGACGTGCGGCTCGACTCCATGAAGCGGGTCGCGTCCGCCGTCGGCGAGGGTGCGATGTCGGTCTACCTCGTCCACCGCTACCTGGCGACGGTGTAGCCGTGCAGCTCTCCGACCTCCGGGCGCTGCCCCTCTTCGTGGGCACGTCCGACGAGGAGCTGCAGCAGCTGGTCGACCTGGGCGACGAGGTCGGCTTCGCCCCCGGTGACGAGGTGTTCCACGACGGCGAGCCGGCCGACTTCTGGTGGATGCTGGTCGAGGGCGCGCTGGACCTGGTGCGCAAGGTGGGTCGGGAGGACACCCGGCTGGGCACCATGGACCACCCCGGCCAGTGGGCCGGCGGCTTCCGGGCGTGGGACGCGCACGGCGTCTACTTCGCCACCGCCCGCGCCCTCTCGGCCGGCCGGCTGCTCCGGGTGCCTTCCACGGCGCTGCGCCGCTGGTCGACCGAGCGGTTCCCCTTCGGCGAGCACATCCTCGAGGGCGTCTTCCACTCGGCCCGTGCCTTCGAGTCCGTGGCCCGGCAGCGCGAGTCGCTGGTCGCCCTGGGCACGCTGGCCGCCGGGCTCGCGCACGAGATCAACAACCCGGCGTCGGCGGCGACCCGGGCGGCCGACGTGCTGCGCGAGACCGGCGCCGGCCTGCTCACCGCGCTGTCCCACCTCGCCGCGCACGGCATGACCGCCGAGCAGTACCAGGCGCTGGACGAGCTGCGGCTGGCCGTGCCGCGCCCGACGTCGCGGCCCGACGCGCTGGCCACCGCCCGCCGCGAGGACGAGCTCATCGACTGGATGGGCCGGCACGGTGTCGGGCGCGACTGGGCGATCGCGCCGTCGCTGGCCGCCCACGGGGTCGACGTGGCATGGCTGGAGAAGATGGACGACCTGCTCGGCGACGCGCTCGAGCCCGGCCTGGAGTGGGTGGCGGGCACGCTGTCCACCGCCTCCATGCTCGACCTGGTCAAGGACTCGACCCGGCGCATCACCGATCTGGTCGCCGACGTGAAGAGCTACTCCCAGTTGGACCGGGGGTCGATGCAGCAGATCGACGTGGCGGAGGGGCTGGAGAGCACGCTCGCGATGCTCGCCCACCGGGTCCCGCCCGGCGTGACCGTCGTCCGCGAATACGGCGACGACGTGCCCCGGATCGACGCGGCCGCCGGCGAGCTCAACCAGGTGTGGACCAACCTGATGGCAAACGCGCTCGACGCGATGGGCGACACGGGGACCCTTCGGGTGTCTACCCGGCCCGGGGGCGACGGCGTCGTCATCGAGATCGGGGACACCGGCTCGGGCATGTCGCCCGAGACCCGCGACCACGCCTTCGAGCCGTTCTTCACGACGAAGGACGTCGGCAAGGGCACCGGGCTCGGGCTGGACATCTCCCGACGGGTGGTCGTGGACCGGCACGGCGGCCAGATCAGCATCCTGGTGCGGCCGGCCGAGACGGTGCTGCGGGTGTCGCTGCCGCGGCGGCATCCCGACAGCTGACCGGCGACTGACCACGCGGGAAGAGTTGCCTGGTCAGCCCGCGGGTCAGCCGGCTGCCTCGCGCAGCAGGTCCTGCAGCGCCTCGACGTGCCTGGCCTCGGTCCAGGTGCCGCCGACGGACACCCTGATCGCCAGCCGGTCGTGCACCCGGGTGTGCGTCAGGTAGGCCCGGCCCGAGGCGTTGACGGCGTCGAGCAGCCGCTGGCTCGCGTCGTCACCGTCGACGTGGGCGAGCGTCACCAGGTTGAGCGGGGTCGGCACCAGCCGCTCCAGCAACGGCTCTGCGTCGACCCACGCGGCCAGGCCCTGGGCCAGGGCGACGTGCTGGCGGACGTGGTGGCGCAGCCCCTCGGCGCCGTACCACCGCAGGACGAACCACAGCTTGAGCGCGCGGAAGCGACGGCCGAGCGGGACCATCCAGTCGCGGTAGTCGATGACGTCGCCGGACTCGGTGGCCGTGTTGCGCAGGTACTCCGGCACGATCGTGAGCGCGGACACCAGCGCCTCGCGGTCGGCGACGTAGAAGGCCGAGCAGTCGAAGTTGGTGAACAGCCACTTGTGCGCGTCGACGACGTAGCTGTCGGCGAGCTCGAGCCCGTCGTGCATCCAGCGCAGCTCCGGGCACACCGCGGCCGACCCGCTCATGGCGGCGTCGACGTGCAGCCAGGCGCCGTACCGCCGGGCGACCTCCCCGACCGCGCGCAACGGGTCCATCGCGGTCGTGCCGGTCGTGCCGACCGTCGCCACGACGAGGAACGGCCGCCGGCCGGCCGCGACGTCGGCGGCCATCGCCTGCTCGAGTGCTGCCGGGTCCATGGCCAGGGTCGAGGGGTCGACGCCGACCGTGCGCAGGTCGGCCGACCCGACGCCCGCGATGCGGGCGGCCTTCTCCACCGACGAGTGCGCCTGGGAGGAGGCGTACGCCGTCAGGCCGGGACGTACGCCCGACCGGTTGCTCTCACCACCGGTCGCGCGCTCCCTGGCCGCGACCAGCGCCACCAGCGACGAGCTCGACGCGCTGTCCTGGATGACGCCGCCGCCCGAGCCGTCGGACCGGAACGCCGGGGGCAGGTCGAGCAGCTCGGCCAGCCAGTCCAGGACCTGCGTCTCGAGCTCGGTCGCCGCCGGCGAGGTCGCCCAGAGCATCCCCTGCACGCCGAGCCCGGCCGAGAGCAGGTCGCCGAGCACCGACGGGCCGGAGGAGTTGGCCGGGAAGTAGGCGAAGAACGACGGCGACTGCCAGTGCGTGACCCCGGGAAGCACCACGTCGTCGACGTCGGCCAGCATCGCCGCGAAGGGCTCTGGCCGCTCCGGCGGGTGCGCCGGCAGGGCGGCCCGGACCGAGCCGGGCACCGACCGGGAGAGCACCGGGAACTCCTCGACCCGCTCGAGGTAGTCGGCCACCCAGTCGACGAGCTCCTTGCCGTGCCGCCGGAACTCGTCTGGCGTCATGTGGAAGCTCTGGCGGTCCGGGTCAGGGGTCACCCGGGCATTGTCCCGGTCAGCCCGCGTCGGCGGCGCGCCGGATCTCCTCGATGTCGATCTTCGTCATCCGGAGCATCGCGGCCATCGCGCGCTGCGCCCGTGCCTGGTCCGGGTCGGCCAGCAGCCGCTCCATCTCGCTGGGCACGACCTGCCACGAGACGCCGAACCGGTCCTTGACCCAGCCGCAGGGCCCCTCCTGACCGCCGTCGGCGGTGAGGGCGTCCCAGTAGTAGTCGACGTCGGCCTGGTCCGCGCAGTCGACCTGGAAGGAGATCGCCTCGTCGAAGCTGAACTCCGGGCCTCCGTTGAGCGCCGTGAACTGCTGGCCGTCCAGCTCGAACTGCACGGTCAGCACCAGCCCGGCCTCGCGCGGGCCGGCCTCCCCGTAGTGCGTGGTGGCGACGATGCGCGAGTTCTTGAAGACCGAGACGTAGAACGTGGCGGCGTCCTCGGCCTGGGTGTCGAACCACAGGCACGGCGTGATGGAGGGCATGTCGTCGTCCTTCCCGAGCGCGGGCGCCTGGTCGGTGCCTCGTCTGCAGGTATAGACCACGGTGACCGCCGGGAGTCATCGCGACCGGCCCGCGGACGTATGACCTGGAGGGGAGCGCGCCGTCAGCGCGCGCTGGTGAGCAGGTCGTCGTCCGCCCACTCTGGGACCGGCTCCGCACTGTCCGCGGCCGCTGTGGCGATCCACGGGCCGCCCAACGCGTCGGGGTAGATCGGTCGTCGCTGCTGGCCGTGTCGCGGTCCGTGCTGATCGGCCGCTCCGTCCTCGGGGCTGCACCTGTTTACACCGCCGGAGCCGACGGCGTTCCGGTCCGCGCAGCTGTGCACAGATCTGGTGCGACGGTTGCGGGTCGGCTAGAATTAGAACATACGTTCGATCAGGAGAGGTCCGATGACGCGCACGGCGGCGACGACTACGGGGGCGGCGACGGCCGAGCGCCTCGCGCCGTCCGTGGACCCGCTCGGCCCGCTCGGCCCGCGCGGCCCGCTCGGCCTGCTCGACCCGGACGGGGGCACCTTTCGGGAGCCGCGGGAGCCGTTGCCCTCCGCCGAGGAAGTGCTGCTGTCGCTGGTTCCCGACCCGGGCCGGGAGGCAGCCGCTCTCGCGGCGGCGGCCCTGGGCGACGGGTTTCGCCCGGAGTGGCCGCCGGCGCGGCTGGTCGACCAGACGGCGCCGGGTGTGTTGCTGGCGGCGTTGGCCGGCGAGGTGGACCTGGCGACGTGCTCGGACGACATGGTGGTCGGGCTGGCGGGCGCGGCGGCCCGGCTACAGGCATGGGCCGCGTCGGTCGAGGCGGACGCTGCCGCCGCCCTCGTCGCGCGGGCCGGACGGTGGCGCGGGGTGACCCCGGCCGGGGCGCCGCACCACAAGGAGTCCGCGGTGCAGGCCGAGCGGATGGCCGCCGCCGAGCTGGGTGCCGCATTGGGGCTCTCGCCGGGCTCGGCGATGCGCCGGGTCAGCGAGGCCACCGAGCTGGCGCGGGTGCCGCAGACCCGGCTGGCCCTGGCCCGCGGCGACCTCGACCTGCCCAAGGCCCGGATGGTCCTGGAGCTGCTGCGCCCCCTCGACGACGCGGCAGCCGCCCGGGTGGACGCCGCGGTGGTGGCAGGCGCGGCCGGGCGCACCTACCGGCAGCTGCGCGACTCGCTGCGCCGCGCGGTCATCGCCGTCGACCCTGACGCCGCAAAGAAGCGGGCCCGGCAGGTCGAGGCGGACCGGACGGTCGAGCGCTTCGAGACCAGCAACGGTGCGGGCGGCATCACCTGGCTCGACGACCCGGTCGCGATCGAGGGGTTCTACACGTGGCTGACTGCCACCGCCCTCGCGTCGAAGGGACCCGGCGACACCCGCACCCTGGACCAGGCGCGTGCCGACGTGCTCGCCGACCTCGGCCGCCGCGGCCTCGACCAGGACACCACCCACCCCGACGTGCCGGCAGAGTCCGCCGACCCCGCCCCAGCCCACCCTGCGACGCCGGTTGCGGTGTCCCCGGCGCCGCGTGCCGGGCGAGGGGCGCCCCGAGGGCTGCCGAGGCGGCAGGGCCGGCGGCCCCAGATCCAGGTCGTGGTCGGCATCGACACGCTGCTCGGTGTCGACGAGCTGCCCGGCGAGCTGGTCGGACACGGCCCGATCACCGCCGACTCCGCCCGCCGCATCGCCGGCGAGGGCACCTGGCGCCGGCTGCTGACCGACCCGCGGACCGGGCGCTTCGACGAGCTCTCCGTCGACACCCACGACCCACCGCGGGACCTGCTCGACCACGTGCTCGCCCGCGACCGCTACTGCCGGCGGGGGCTGGGCTGCCGGATGCCCGCCGACCGCTGCGACATCGACCACCGGGTCAACTACCCGCGCGGACCCACCGCGGCCGGCAACCTCGACGCCGGCTGCCGACCCGACCATGACATCAAGACCTTCACCGACACCACCATCCGACCCGACCCGCACGGCGACCCCGGAGACCTGCGCATCACCTACCCCTCCGGGCGCAGCTACCGCATCCCGGTCGAACCCGTCCTCGAGCGGATCGACCTCGCCGACCTCGCCGACCTCGTCGACCTCGCCGACGTTCCCGACGTTCCGCCGTTCTGACCGATGAGTTCCGGGGCTCGGTGCCGTCTGACCTCGTGACGGACCACCACCGGGAGGCTCAGCCATGGCCGCGACCACGTCGGCATCGGCATCGACGGCACCACAGGCGGCATCGAGGGCACCACAGGCGGCATCGACGGACGACGAGTTCCTCGAGGTCGTCTCGCCGTTCCGGCGGGAACTGCTGGCCCACTGCTACCGGATGCTGGGCAGCGTCCACGAGGCGGAGGACCTGGTGCAGGAGACCTACCTGCGCGCCTGGCGGTCCTACCACGGCTTCGAGGGACGGTCCTCGCTGCGCACCTGGCTCTACCGGATCGCCACCAACGCCTGCCTGACCGCGCTGGACAGCCGCAACCGCCGCCCCCTCCCGACAGGGCTCGGCGGGCCGGCCTCGGACCCGTCCGACCCGCTGGAGCAGGCCGAGATCCTGTGGCTCGAGCCGGTCCCGGACGCGATGGTCGGTGGCGACCCCAACGACCCGGCCACCGTGGTCACCGCACGGTCCACCGTGCGGCTCGCGCTCGTCGCCGCGCTGCAGCACCTGCCGCCGCGCCAGCGGGCCACCCTCGTCCTGCGCGAGGTGATGCAGGTGCCGGCCGCCGAGGTGGCCGAGATGCTCGGCACGACGGTCGCGGCCGTCAACAGCAGCCTGCAGCGCGCCCGCGCCCAGCTCGACGCGATGGACGTCCACGAGGACGACGTCGTCGAGCCGGACGACCCGGCGCAGCGCGCCCTGCTCGACCACTACGTCCGCGCGCTCGAGGCCAAGGACGTGCGCGGCATCGTCGCGGCGTTCACCGCCGACGCGGTCTGGGAGATGCCGCCCTTCACCTCGTGGTACCACGGCGCCGAGGCCATCGGCACCCTCGTCGGCGAGCACTGCCCGGCCGGCCCGGGCGACCTGCTCACGCTGCCGACCCGCGCCAACGGCGGCCAGCCCGCCTGCGCGGTCTACCTGCGCGGTGAGGACGCCTGGGAGCCGTTCCAGCTGCAGGTGCTCACTGTCACCGACGGCCGCATCTCGCACGTCGCCGCGTTCTTCGACACGACCCTGTTCGGCACCTTCGGACTGCCCGCTCGCCTTCCCCTGGTCGCATGACCGCCTCCGCGTCACACCCGGTCGCGCTGCCGGCCACGGTGGGCGAGGGGTTCGCGCTTCTCGAGCGCGCAATGGGCTACACGCTCGGCAGCCTCGTCCTTGTCGGTCCGGCGCTGATGACCGCTCCCACGCCCTGTGCCCGGTGGGACCTGCGCCGGCTGCTCCAGCACATGGACGAGTCGCTGCGGACGCTGCACGAGGCGATCGCTGCGGGCCACCTCGACCTCTCCGCCGGCGCAACGGCCGACGCCGACTACGGCGACCCCGTCACCGACCCGGTCGGCGCCCTGCGCAGCCGCGCCTGCCGGATGATGGGGGCGTGGGCCGACCCGCGCGGCCGAACGGCGGTCACCGTCGGGGACGCCGGCCTGCCCGCCGGCATCCTCGCGGTCGCGGGGGCCGTCGAGGTTGCCGTGCACGGCTGGGACGTCGGGCGGGCGTGCGGCGCCGACCGGCCGATCCCGTCCGCCCTCGCCGCCGCCCTGCTCGCGCCGGCACTTCTCTTCGTCGACGACGGTGACCGTCCGCACCGGTTCGGTCCCGCCGTGGCGGTACGCCGCGAGGCCGGTCCGGCCGAGCAGCTCCTGGGCCACCTCGGTCGCCACGGCTGACCGGCCGGCACCCGCCAGCACCTGGTCGGCGCGACGGCGGAGGGGGTGACCTACTTCCTGGCCCGCAACGAGGTCGGCGACGGCAGCGGGGAGATGACCGGTCCGACCTACTCCGCCGACAAGTCGACTCTGTTCGCCAACCTGTTCCACCCCGGGCACGTCTATGCCATCACCGGACCGTGGCACCGTATCGGCACGGCTGGCTGAGCGGCACACTGCACGAGTGGCCGGAGAGCTCGAGGAAGAGAATGAGCCCGACTACCGGATGAGCCTGGCGGCGGAGCGGACGTACCTCGCGTACGTCCGCACGTCGCTGGCCCTGCTCGCCGCGGGGGTCGCCGTCGTGGGCGTCCTCCCGGACGTAGGGCACGAGGGGCTGCGCCGGGTCATGGGGCTGGTGCTGGTCGGGACCGGGCTGCTGGTCACCGCGACGGCGCGGCTGCGCTGGCGAGCCGTCGACCGGGCGATGCGGCACGGGCGGCCCCTGCCGCGGGCACCTGTCACGACGGTGCTCACCGCCGGCACCCTGCTCGCGGCCGCGCTTGCCGTCGTGCTCGTGCTCCTGGTCTGAGAAGCCAGGTCCGAGAACGCTGCGACTGCGATGTCGTCAGCTCGTGCCGAGGGCCTTGGCAAGCTCGGCGCGGCCCATCCGGGACCGTCCCGGGATGTCCTTCCGCCTGGCCATCTCGTAGAGCTCGGCGCGCGTCTTCGGCGTGCTGCCGCCCCTGCGCTTGCGCGCCGCCACCGCAGCGCCCTGCTTGCCGAGAGCGGTCCGGGTGGACTTGGGCATGTTCGCGATGGACTTCTTCGCCCGGGCGGCGCCGGCCGCCTTCTTCACGTTCTTGCGGGCTGCTGCCCGTTGCTTGGTCGTCGCCATGTCGTCACCCCTCCTGGGTGTCGTCCCGCCGTCCCGACCGCAACCGGTCGGGGTCGACCTCGCGTCGCGGGTTGCGGCGCAGGTACTCCTGCTCGAGCGCCTCCATCCGGTGGGTGTGCGCCGTCAGGGCCGACTCGGACCCGTGCAGGAAGGTCTCGTGCCGGGTCTCGTGCAGGTGCTCGAGCTCGCGCAGCAGGTCGTCGTCGGCGAGCTCGGCAGCGCCTGGCCCCGTCGTACGGTCGTGCGAGGTCTCCTGGGTCATGCCAGGCACCTACCCGCCTGGCCGGCGGTCATCCCCGCCGATTCCGCCAGTCGCCGTACGGTCAGCCCAGGTCGCGCAGCACCACGTCGCGACCCTTGACCGCGACCTCGAACCCGTCGGCCGTCGCCCGCACCTCGCGCACCGTGACGCCGTCCGGCAGGTCGCGCAGCGGGTAGACGACGGTGAGCCGGCCGGCCAGCGTCGCGGTGAGGCTGCCGCCGACCGACGTCCCGTCGGCGAGCTCGAAGGACCGCGGGGTGACCCGGACGGTGCGCCCCGTCGCCCGGACCCGGCTGGTGGCGACCACGTCGACAGGCTCGCCCAGCACCTGCACCGTGCTGGTCATCCGCACGGTGTCCGGCGAGTCACCGGCGCGCATCTGCAGGTCCGGGACGCCGGCGCGGGCGACCACCTCGTCGTACGTCACCAACCCGCTTCCCTCGACCTCGCCCAGGGTCACGTCCCCGCCCGCCGGCGCGGCCACACCACGTGCCGTGACGTCGAGGTCCTGCGCCGTGCCCTGCTCGACGTCCAGGACCGACGCCGTCACCCGTACGTCGCTGAACTCGCGCGCGGCCAGCTGGGTGAGGAAGGGGAAGCCGCCGACGTCGACCTGCGGGTCGGTGAGCCCGTGGTCGGCGAGGCGGGACTCGGCCTCGCCAGCCGCAAGGTGCTGGGCGACCCGGTCACCGGCGACCGCGGCGCCGGCCAGGACGAGCAGGAAGACCACGAACGTGCGCACCCGGAACGGTAACCTGCGTACGCTCCGGCGGCCCCGCCCGGGCGGCCCTCGGGGTGCTGGAGGCAGACATGGAGATCGTGGCCCTGCTGGTCCTGGTCGTCCTCGGCGTTTGTGGGTCGGGTTTGTGGACGCTGCGTCGCCGCAACCCGAAAGGCACCCTCGTCGACGGCCGCGGGCATCGCTCGCTCGACGGCAAGGGCGACCCGCCCATCCAGCGGGAGGACCGCAGCTACGGCACGGGCGGCAACCTCTGACTCTCAGCCGGTGAGCTCGGCCGGCACCGCGATCACGTCGACCATCGCGCCGTTGCGCAGCACGGTGACCGGCAGCGGCCGGCCGATGGCGTCGGCGAACAGCAGGCGCTGCAGGCTCTGCGCGTCGCTGACCGGCGCCCGCCCGGCGGTCACGACGACGTCGCCCGGCCGCAGTCCGGCCCGGTCGGCCGGCGCCCCGGCGACGACCTCGACGATGCGCAGCGCGCGCCCGGCCCCGAGCCGCTCGGCCACGTCGGGGGACAGCGGGGTGGGGGTCGACACCAGCCCGAGGTAGGCGCGGCGCACCCGGCCCTCGGCGATCAGCGACGAGACGATCCGGCGGGCGGTGGCGTTGACCGGCACCGCGAGCCCTAGCCCGATGCCGGCGACGGCCGTGTTGATGCCCACGACCGCGCCGGTGGCGTCGGCCAGGGCGCCACCGGAGCTGCCGGGGTTGAGCGCCGCGTCGGTCTGGATCACGTCCTCGATCACCCGGCCGGCCCGGCCCGAGCGGGTGGGCAGCGACCTGCCGAGGCCGCTGACGACTCCCGCCGTGACCGAGCCGGCGAGGCCGAGCGGGTTGCCGACGGCCACGACGAGCTGGCCGACCCGCAGCCCGTCGGCGTCGCCGAGGGTGGCCGGCGGCGGGGTGGCCCCGCGCGCCCGAAGCACCGCCAGGTCGGAGAGCGGGTCGGAGCCGACGACGTCGAAGCCGACCTCGGTGCCGTCGGCGAAGGCCGCCTCGCCCCCCGTCGACGACCCGACGACGTGGGCGTTGGTGAGCAGGAACCCGTCGTCGGTCACCACCACGCCGGATCCGGCACCCCGTCGTACGAGCACCGCTGCGACGTGCGGCGTGACCGCGGCCGCCACGTCGGTCACCACCCGGGAGTACGCGTCCAGCGCACCCGCTTCGGCGGCCGCCGCCGCGTCGGCTCCCGCTCCCTCGCCCGGTCGCTCCACCGCTCCAGCAGACCGCGGGCGGACGGCGTCCGCCACCGCATGGTGTTCGCCCGTCGCGGACAGCCGGCTCAGGCGAGGGGGTGCGCGGCCAGATCACGCCGGTGCCGCCGTGCGCCCTTGACCCGCACGTAGCCGAGCGTGGCGTTGACGTGCCGGATGCCGGCGTTGCCCGCCTCGTTGTACGTCTCCAGGCGGGTGGCGCCGAGCCGCACCAGGTCGTTGTGCAGCGCGGCCTTCGCGACCCTGGCCAGGCCGCGGCCGCGCGCCGACGGGTGCACGCCCGTGTAGTGCACCTCCCAGTCGGTGTCCGACTCCTGCTGGGCCAGGGACATGGCCACCGGCACCCCGGCCACGTCCAGCAGGACCAGCCGGCCTCCCGTCCCGCCCGCAGCCGCCGCGTCGAGCTGGGTCGACCAGGTCGTCTCGCCGATCTCGTCGGCCTCCGGCGAGGTGTCGCTGTCGACGTACAGCCGGGCCACCGCCTCGTCGTCGCGGGTCGACTGCGGGTCGACCACCCGGACGGTGACGTCGGCCGGCGCCGGGGCGTCCGGCTGCCAGCAGGTCAGGTCCAGCTCGCTGGCGATCGAGTGCTGGAACGCCTCGAAGTGCCGTCGGGCCAGCCAGGGGAGGACGGCCGCGTCGTCCCGGTCGTCGGAGAAGCCCATGACCCGTCCGGTGCCGGGCGGGACGCCACGTGCCGCGTGGTCGAACAGCGCCGCGCCCACGCCCCGGCCGCGGGACGGCGCGGTGACGCCGACGCCGAGGGCGACCGTGCCCTCCGGCAGCATCGGCGGCCGGGCGACGCCGGAGCGCCCGACGACCTGACCGTCGACGACCGCGACCAGGTGGACCAGGGTCACCCGGTCGAGGTACCCCAGGATCCGCCGGGCCCCGGCGGGGGACTGGCGGGTGGTCTCGGCCAGCAGCCGGGCGACAGCGGGGCGGTCCGCGTCGGCCATCGGCCGGACGTCGAAGGTCATCGCGGCTCCGTTCCCTCAGGTCCCGCCCCTCAGTCCCGCGGGCCGCTCCCAGCGGCAGCGGCTCGCCCCGACCATCGCCGTCGCCACCGGCCGCGTCCACCGCTTTCTCGCAGCCGTGACAGGGTCGTGCGCATGGGCAGCTTCGCCGGCTTCTCCGACCGCGCGCTCGAGCTCTACGCCGGCCTGGAGGCGGACAACAGCCGGGAGTACTGGGCTCGGCACAAGCCGGACTGGGAGGCGGAGGTCCGCGACCCGATGCGCGCGCTGCTGGCCCGGCTCGAGGACGAGTTCGGCCCGGCCAAGATGTTCCGGCCCAACCGGGACGTGCGCTTCAGCAAGGACAAGACGCCGTACAAGACCCACCAGGGCGCGCTGGTCCCGGTCAGCGAGGACACCGTCGGTGTCGGGTTCTACGTCCAGGTCGACGCCGAGGGCCTGCTCGCCGGCGGCGGCTGGCGCTCGCACGGCACCGACGAGATCGCGCGCTACCGGGCCTCCGTCGACTCCCTGGCCGTCGGCAGCGAGCTGCAGCGGCTGGTCGCGGGGCTCCAGGCAGCGGGCTTCGACGTCGAGGGCGACCGGGTCGCCACCAGGCCGCGCGGGGTGCCGGCCGACCATCCCCGCCTCGAGCTGATGCGGGCCCGCTCCCTGATGGTCTTTCGCCGGTTCGGCGCGCCGGACTGGCTGGCGACGCCACGCGCGGCGGACGAGGTACGTGACGCCTGGCGGGCGGTCCGCCCGCTCGCGGAGTGGGTCGGGCGGCACGTCGCCGCGTGACGCGGCCGCCGGGACGGACCGGGCACATACTCGGTGGCCGCACTGTCGCCCGGCGGGCCTATGGTGGCGGGCGTGACGACTCCAGAGACGGGGGCGCCGGAGAGCACGCCGGTGGGCCCAGCCCTGCTGAAAAACCTCGACGCGACGCTCGAGAACCACCGGGTCGAGCTGACCGGCTACTGCTACCGGATGCTCGGCTCGGCCTTCGAGGCCGAGGACGCGGTGCAGGACACGCTGGTCCGCGCCTGGAAGGCGGCCGAGCGTTTCGAGGGGCGCTCCTCGCTGCGCTCGTGGCTGTACAAGATCGCGACCAACGTCTGCTTCGACATGCTCGACGGCCGCCAGCGACGGGCCCTGCCGATGGACATGGGTCCGGCCCGCCCCGCGGCGGACGGGCTGCCCGCCCCGATGCCGGAAGCGGTCTGGCTGCAGCCGGTCCCTGACGCCCGCGTCGTGCCGTCCGCGGCCGACCCGGCGGAGATCGCCGAGCTCCGCGACACCGTGCGCCTGGCCTTCATCACGACCCTGCAGCTGCTGCCACCCAACCAGCGTGCCGTCCTGATCCTTCGCGAGGTGCTGGCCTGGCCGGCCGCCGAGGTCGCCGAGCTGCTGGGCACCAGCGTCCCGTCGGTCAACTCCGCCCTGCAACGAGCCCGCGCGACCCTGGCCAGCAGCGGCGACCCCCACACGGAGAAGCGGCCGCTCGACGCCGACGAGCAGGCGCTCGTCGCGCGCTACGTCGAGGCGTTCGAGGCCTACGACATGGACCGGCTCACCGCGCTGCTCGCGGAGGACGCGTCGTGGTCGATGCCGCCGTTCGACCTGTGGCTGCAGACCCACGACGACATCGTCGAGTGGTGCCTCGGCCCCGGCATCGGCTGCGACGGATCCAAGCTGGTGCCCGTCCAGGCCAACGGGTCGCCGGCCTTCGCGCAGTACAAGCCCGACCCCGAGGGCGGGTTCTCCGCCTGGTCGCTGCAGGTGCTCGACGTCGACCCTGACGGTCAGCGGCTGCGCGGCGTCGTCTTCTTCCTCGACGTCGCGTCCTCCTACCCGATGTTCGGCCTGCCGCTGCACCTCGACGCCTGACAGCACCGACGGCACCGCCAGCACTGCTCGGTCCGGCCGGACCGATGAGTTCGGCAGGCCCGCAGGGTCACTTCTCGCATATGCAGCAACGCTCTCGCACCGACCCTGACCCGGAGACCACGATGACCGAGCTCGACCACCGCGGCCGCTGGCTGGCCCTCTTCGTCCTGTGCAGCGGATCGCTGATGATCGTCCTCGACTCGACGATCGTGAACGTGGCCCTGCCCTCGATCCGCGAGGACCTCGGCTTCTCCGAGTCCTCGCTGGCCTGGGTCGTCAACGCCTACCTGCTGACCTTCGGCGGCTTCCTGCTGCTGGGCGGCCGGCTCGGCGACCTCTTCGGTCACCGTCGGCTCTTCGTCGGCGGTCTCACGCTCTTCACCGCGGCCTCGCTGGCTTGCGGCCTGGCCTCGTCGCAGACGTTCCTCGTCGCCGCGCGAGCGGTCCAGGGGCTCGGTGGCGCCGTCGTGTCGGTCGTCGCGTTCTCGATCGTGATGACGCTGTTCACCGAGCCGGCCGAGCGCACCAAGGCGATGGGGGTCATCGGCTTCGTCAGCGCCGGCGGCGGCAGCGTCGGGGTGCTGGCCGGCGGTGTGCTCACCGACCTGCTCGACTGGCACTGGATCTTCCTGGTCAACATCCCGGTGGGCGTCGCAGTGATCGCGGCCAGCCTGGTGCTGCTGCCCGGCGGCTCGGGCCTGGGAGCGGCGAAGGTCGACGTCGCCGGCGCGGTCACGGTGACGACCGCCCTGATGACCGCCGTCTACGCGATCGTCAACGGCAACGAGGCGGGCTGGGCCAGCAGGCAGACCCTGGGGCTGCTCGCAGTGAGCGTCGTGCTGCTCGTCGCCTTCCTCGTGATCGAGCACCGGTCGGCGGCGCCGCTCGTGCCGCTGTCGCTGTTCCGCCTTCGCAGCGTGGCGGTCGCCAACGTGGTCGGCGTCCTGTGGGCCGCCGCGATGTTCGCCTGGTTCTTCCTCTCGGCGCTCTACCTGCAGCTGGTGCTCGGCTACGACCCGCTGCAGGTCGGGCTGGCCTTCCTGCCGTCCAACCTGATCATGATGGCCTTCTCGCTCGGCCTGTCCGCCAAGATGGTCATGCGGTTCGGCACCCGGGTGCCGCTGGCGCTCGGGCTGGCGATCTCGTCGGTCGGCCTGGTGCTGTTCTCCCGCGCCCCGGTCGACGGCACGTTCGTCACCGACGTGCTGCCCGCGATGCTGCTCCTGGGCATCGGCGCCGGCATGGCCTTCAACCCGGTGCTGCTGTCCGCGATGAGCGAGGTCGAGCCGAAGGACGCCGGGCTGGCGTCCGGCGTGGTCAACACCTCGTTCATGATGGGCGGCGCCCTGGGCCTGGCGGTCCTCGCGAGCCTCGCTGCGTGGCGCACGGGCGACCTCGTCGCCGGCGGCACAGAGCAGGTCGCGGCGCTCAACAGCGGCTACCAGGTGGCGTTCCTGGCCGGCGCCGTCGCGGCGCTCGCCGCGGGTGTCATCGGAGGCGTCTTCCTGCGCACGGTGCCGATGTCGGACCCGCACGCTGCCGGCGCCCCGGCGGATGCCGGCTCGCTGCCCGGCCCGCGGGACGAGCGCGACCAGCGCGACGAGCGCGACGAGCGCGACGACGAGTACGCCCGCGTCTGACCTGCTCGACCGTGCGTCGACACACCACCCACCGGCGTGTCCGGTGCGGCAGCGCACAGTCGGGAGGGGAAGCGACCTACCGTGGCCGGGTGGACGAGACCGGGTGCCGGGTGGCCGGCACGGACGACGACGGCGGCGGCCTGGAGCCGTGCCCGCGCTGCGGGGCCGAGCAGGTCTGGGTCGCCTCTCACTCGCAGTGCGTGCGCTGCCGGTGGATCACTCCCTGCTGCGAGGGCGCGGCGCTCGCGCTGCGGGATGCAGCCACCCCCTCGGCGGGACGCTGAGGTGGAGATCCTGGGTCTGGTGTTCGCCGGCACGGCGACGCCGCACCGGGCGGAGATGACGACGCTGGTCGCTGACGTGCTGGGTCTGGCGAGGGTCGCCGACCCCGGGATGGACGCCGACCTCTTCGACCTGCCCGACGGTTCACGTTTCGGCGTGGCCGATGAGCGGGAGCCGGGCGGCGGCACGTCGCGCACCATCGGCTTCCTCGTCGCCGACCTCGACGACGCGGTGCGCGAGCTGCGCGCCGCCGGCCTCGACGTGGACGACCCCGGCCAGACCGATCGGCAGCGCTACGCGCACTTCGTCGCCCCTGACGGCGGACTCTACGAGCTCGTGCAGGAGATCTGACCGTCACGACCGCCGGACGGCGGTCGCCTCGACCTCGACCAGCTGGCCGGGGAAGCCGAGCACGGTGACACCGAGCAGGGTGCTCGGCGGGTCCCACGTCCCGAAGGTCTCGCGCACCACCTGCCACGCGTCGACCAGGTCCGCCCGGTCGCTGCTGGCGACCCACACCGTGGTGCGCAGCACGTCGCCGACCGAGCAGCCGGCCTCACGCAGGACGAGTTCCAGGTTGGCCATGACCTGGGCCGCCTGCCGGCCCACGTCACCCGGGGCCACGACGACGCCGTCCGCGTCGATCGGGCAGGCACCCGCAGTCAGGACCAGCCGACCGGCCGGCGCGACCGTGGCGTAGGCGTAGGGCACGTCGTGGTGCAGTGCCTGAGGGCGTACGGCGTCGATCTCGGTCGTCATGGCCGCACAGCCTGGCGGTCAGGGGCACGTGCGCGCGAGCGCGTTCTCGGTCTCGGCGACCAGGGCCGCGACGAGCTCCGCGGCCGGAAGCTCGCGGGCCAGCCCGACGCCCTGGCCGGCCCAGAGGGACTGCGCCTCCGCGGTGCCGGCCGCGGCGGACGCTGCGCGCAGCGGGCGACTCAGGTAGTTCATGACAGGGAAGTCCGGCACCTCGACCGGCGCCTCCCCGTCGAACGCCCGGACGTAGGCGTTCGGCAGCCCGCGGGCGGCCCGGCCGGAGAAGGCACTGGTGGTCACGGTGCTCGTCTCGTCGGCGCCTGCGAGGGCCCGGCGGTAGGCCGCCGCGGTGCCGGCCTCCGGGGTGCGGAGGAAGGCGGTGCCCAGCGCCGCGGCCTGCGCTCCCAGCACGAGGGCGGCCGCCACGCCGCGGCCGTCCGCGATGCCACCTGCCGCTACGACGGGGACGTCGACGGCGTCGACGACGGCAGGGAGCAGTGCCAGCAGGCCTGGTACGTCGCCGGCCCCGGCCGCCCGAGGGAGCCCGCCCCGGTGGCCGCCCGCCTCGGCCCCCTGGGCGATGACGACGTCGACGCCGAGCCCCGCCAGCTCGCGGGCGTCGGTCGCCGACTGCGCGGTGCCGCCCACCAGCCGGCCGGCGTCGTGCAGCCTCGTCGTGACCGCGCGCGACGGCGCCCCGAACGCGAACGTCACCAGCCGGGCGTCCGAGTCCAGCACCACCTCGAGCTGGGCGACCGGGTCGGGCAGCCCGCGCGGCTCCTCGGGGACGGCGACGTCCAGACCCAGGTCGGCGGCGACCCCGGACAGGGCGGCGCGAGCGGCGTCCGACCCGGTCCGCTGCGGCGGGGGAACGAGGAACAGGTTGACCCCGAACGGGCGGTCGGTGAGCGACCGGGTGCGCGCCAGGACGTCGGCCAGGTCGTCGGGGTCGAGGTAGCCGCCGCCGACGACACCGAAGCCGCCGGCCGTGCCCACCGCCGCCGTCAGCTCGGCGGTGCCCGGGCCACCGCCGAGGGGTGCCTGCACGATCGGTACGTCGCAGCCGAGCAGCCGGGTTAGGTCGGTCGTCCGCCACATGGGCCCATCCTGCGCCGAGCGGGGTGGCCGGTCAGCGCGGGACGGCCGGTGCCTGTCCCTCGGTGACCCGCAGGCCGGCGAGCTGGTGCCCGGTCGCGACCAGCCGGCCGGTCGAGTCCCAGACGTCGCACTCCTCGTCGACCCGGCCGCCCGCGACGTGGCGGACCCGCTGACGGATGGCGAGCGGGCCCGGTGCCGGCACCGCGCGGACGTGGCAGGTCAGCTCGAGCGTCGGCACCCAGCCCGCGCTGCCCAGGTCGAACGTCGCGGGCGGCAGCGCGTCGACGAACATCAGCAGGGAGACCGGGTCGGGGTCGCGGCCGTCGGCATGGGCGGCCCAGCCGCGCAGCTCGCCCACCCCGCTGGGGCGTCCCACCGCCCAGCCCATCACCGCCGGGTCGAGGTGCTCGGCGACGACGGCCATCAGTGGGACCTCTATGCCAGGCCCCTGAACCGGCAGCCGGGGGCACTGCTCGATCGCGGGGAGCTGCACCGGCGGGACGCCGTCCCACCAGGTCGCGCCGTCGAGGGCGCCCACCGTGACCAGCGACTCGACGCACGACCGGCCGCCGGCGAGCAGGGAGGCCCGCACCTGGGCGAGGGTCCGGCCGGCCCGCAGGACCGCGACCTCGACCCGGGCCGGCCCCGGGTCCGGCGCGTGCAGGAAGTGCGCGCTCGCGGCGACCGGGTGCGGGTGCCCCTCGCTGCCCACCGCGGCGCTCGCGGCCCGGCCGAGCAGCGCCAGCAGATAGCCGCCGTTGAGCTTTCCGCCGATACTCCACGCGTCGTCGAGGTCGACGTCGAACGCGCCGGGTCCGGCGGCATGCACAGCGGTCGCCTCGTCGAAGCCGGCCATCACGCCTCCCGTGCCGGGACGGGCCGCTCCCGGCCGGCGCGCCGGAGCCTACGGTGGCCCGGTGCACCGGCTGCACGTCGACACCGACATCGGCGGCGACCCCGACGACCTGGCCGCGCTCGCCCTGGTGGCCGGCCGCCCGGACGCCGAGCTGCTCGCGATCACCACGACGGTGGACCCGGGTGGCGTCCGGGCGGGTTACGCGCGGCACGTCCTCGACCTGCTCGGGCTCGGCCACGTGCCGGTGGCCGCCGGCGCCGGGACGACGCTCACCGAGCGCCGCATCGACCCGCTGCCGCAGCTGTGGCCGGCCGACCTGCCGGCTGCCCCGTCGCCACCGGGCGCCGCGGTCAGGCTCCTCGCGGCGTCGGTCCGCAGCGGCGCGACGGTGGTGGCGATCGGGCCGCTGACCAACCTGGCGCTGCTGGAGCGGACCGAGCCCGGGCTGCTCAGCGGGGCACGGGTCGTCGTCATGGGTGGGTGGCTGCGGCCCCCGGGGAGCGACCTGCCGGCGTACGGCCCGGATCGGGACTGGAACATGGCCGGCGACCCGGACGCCGCGGCCACCGTGCTCGCGGCGGCGGGCGACCTCACCCAGGTCACGCTCGCCGACACCCTGCGCACCTCCGTGCGGGCCGAGCACCTGCCTCGGCTGCGCGCGGCCGGGCGGGTGGGCGCGCTCCTGGCCCGGCAGGCGGAGCAGTACGCCGCGCTGCGCGACCACGGCGCCCTGGCCGCGGCGCATGCCGGCCTGCCCGACGACCTGCTGCACTTCCTGCACGACCCGCTGACGGTCGCGACCGCCCTGGACTGGCCCGGCGTGACGGTGGCCTCGACCGGCGTCGGCCGGCGCGCGGTCACGGCCGTGGACGGGAAGGCTTTCGCCGAGTGGTGGCTCTCGGCGGTCGAGCTGTCGGCACAGCGTCACCGGACCGGACGACATGACGTGCAGGACGGGTGATACCGGGCGAACCGGTCGGCAGACCGTTACCGAATCGTCCGCGGTCGCTACTGCCTAGACATATGACTGAGTCACACATA
>DATHAP010000118.1 GCA_035489715.1 Actinomycetes bacterium | reverse complement strand
ACGATCCCGACGATCCCGACGAATGGAATGGGCGTGAGGATGCCGCGACGCCGCGCCGCCGTGACGGCCGCGATGGTGCTGGGGGCGGCGGGGCGCTCGGCACCTCCGCCCCGCACACCGCCCTGGCGGGGGGCGCGTTCTGCGACCCGGGGATCGACGCCCAGGTGCAGGACGCCGGGGTGGTCGCCGCCCGCGGCGGGAGCGTCGGCCGGCAGCCCCGGCACCGGCCAGGTGCCCCAGGACCTGCCGGCGTCCGCCAAGGGCGTGGCCGGCGAGGACTTCACGGCCACCGTGCCGGTCTACTTCCGCATCGTCACCGAGGGCACCACCGGTGCGGTCACCAACCGTCAGGTGGCCGCGCAGATCGACGTGCTCGACACGACCTTCGGCGGGGCTGAGGGGGGCACCGACACCGGGTTCTCCTTCACCCTGGCGGGCATCCACCGCACCGACAACGCCGACTGGTTCTACGCCGGCATCGGCGGCACCAACGAGCACACCATGAAGCAGACGCTGCACCGCGGCGGCAGCACCGCGCTCAACCTCTACTCGACGACCGCCGGCGCCTACCTGGGCTGGGCCTACCTGCCCGACATCCTGACCAAGCCGGGCAGGCGAGACCGCGACGGACGAGGCCGGCCACTGGCTCAACCTGGAGCGCACCTTCTACGGGGGCTGCAACGCCAACGGCGACTTCGTCGCCGACACCCCGGCCCAGAAGGGCGCGACCAACGGCTGCCCCGAGGGCAAGGACTCGTGCAAGGAGCCGGGACTCGACCCGATCCACAACTACATGGACTACTCGTACGACTCCTGCTACACGGAGTTCACGCCCGGGCAGACGCAGCGGATGCGCGACGCCTGGCTCTACTACCGGGCCTAGCGAGCGGGGTCGGCGGTCACACGTCGAGGCTGGTCGCCGCCAGGGCGGCGACCGCCTCGGGGTCGCCGCCGACCTCGACCACGGCGTGGTCGCGGCGGCCGAAGGCGTAGAGCAGGAGCTCCAGCGACTCGCCGGTCACGGTGGCCACCGGCTCGCCCTTGGCAGCGACGACCGACGACCGCGCGGCGTCGGAGCGGCGCAGGACCACGCCGGTCCCCACTGAGCGGAACGCCAGGGGTGCCCGGGTGCGCACGGCCCGCCACAGGGCGTCCTGGACGGCGTGCGGCAGCGTGCGCGGGGCCCAGCCCGGCTGTGCGCGGCGGACGTCCTCGTGGTGGACGACGTACTCCGTGGTGTTGAAGAACTTGTCCATGCCGGGCAGGGCGAAGGCCGAGAGCCGCCCGGGGCCGCTGCGCACCAGCTCGACCAGCTCGTCGTAGGGCCGCTCGGCGTAGCCCGCCTGCACCCGCTCGGTCCAGCCGGCCAGCGCGGGCACGGCGACACCGGGGGTGGCGTCGGGGCGGCGCTCGCGCACGGCGAGGTGGGCTGCGAGGTCGCGGGTGTCCCAGCCCTCGCAGAGGGTCGGGGCGTCGGGACCGAGCTCGACGAGCAGGTCGGCGAGGGCGGCGCGCTCACGGCTGGCGATGGACATCCCGCCAGCCTAGGTGCGGCGCCCGTCGGTGCCGTACGGCAGGCTTGGCCGAATGCGTGACGACACCCTCCGGCGCGGGCTCGGGCTGCTCGCGCGGGCCGTGCGGCACGAACCGCGGGTGTTCGCCGTCGCGGTCGGGGGCAGCGCCGTCTACGGCGTGATGACCGTGGCCTCGGCGTGGGTCCTGGGCCGGGTGACCGACCAGCTCATCGTGCCGGCGTTCCGCGACGGCGAGACGACCACCGGCGCGCTGGTGGCGTCCGGGCTGGCCATCGTCGGGGTCTCGGTGCTCAAGGCGAGCGGCATCGTGGCGCGCCGGCTGGGTGCCGGCGTCATGCAGTACCGGCTGCAGGCGCGCTACCGGCGCGAGGTGACCCGGCAGTACCTGCGGCTCCCGCTGTCCTGGCACCAGCGGCACCCGACCGGCCAGCTGCTGTCCAACGCCAACGCCGACGTGGAGGCGGTCTGGTTCCCGATCGCGCCGTTCCCGATGGCGGTCGGGGTGCTGGTCATGCTCGTCGTGGCCGGTGTCGCCATGGTGCTCACCGATCCGGTGCTCTCCCTGGTCGGCTTCCTCGTCTTCCCGTCGATCTTCGCGCTCAACGTCGTCTACCAGCGCCGGCTGTCGCCGCTCGCGACCCGCGCCCAGCAGCTGCGCGCCGAGGTGAGCGGGGTGGCCCACGAGTCGTTCGACGGTGCGCTGGTCGTCAAGACCCTGGGCCGCGAGGCGGAGGAGACCGAGCGGTTCGCCGGGTCGGCACGGGAGCTGCGCGACGCGCAGGTGGCGGTCGGCCGGGTCAGGGGCATGTTCGACCCGGCCCTGGAGGCGATCCCGACGCTGGGCGTGCTCGCCGTGCTCTGGGTCGGCACGGCCCGGGTGGCGGCCGGCGACATCGCGCCGGGCGACCTCGTGCAGGTCGCCTACCTGTTCACCATCCTGGCCTTCCCGGTGCGCGCGATCGGCTGGGTGCTCGGCGAGCTGCCGCGCAGCGTCGTCGGGTGGGACCGGGTGTCACAGGTGCTCGACGCGACGGGCGGCCAGACCTACGGCAGCGCCGAGCTCGACGCCGAGGGCCCCGCGGCCCTGGGCCTGCGCGGGGTGCAGTTCGCCTACGACGACACCGACGTGCTGCACGACGTCACCTTCACCGTCGAGGCCGGCCGCACGGTGGCCGTCGTCGGTCCGACCGGCTCTGGCAAGTCCACGCTGACCACGCTCCTGGTCCGGCTGGTCGACCCGGGCACCGGCGAGGTCGTGCTCGACGGGGTGGACCTGCGGGCGATCGCGCGCGGCGGCATCGCCGGGGCGGCTGCCGTCGTGCCGCAGCAGACGTTCCTCTTCGACGACACGGTGCGCGGCAACGTGACCCTCGGCCTCGACCTGCCGGACGAGCAGGTGCGGGCGGCCCTGCGGGTGGCGCAGGCCGAACTGTTCGTCGACGCCCTGCCGGAGGGACTCGACACCCGCATCGGCGAGCGGGGCATGACCCTCTCAGGGGGCCAGCGGCAGCGGCTGGCGCTCGCCCGGGCGGTCGTGCGCAGCCCACGGCTGCTCGTCATGGACGACGCGACCTCCGCCGTCGACCCGCGGGTCGAGCAGGCGATCCTGTCCGGGCTGCGCGAATCCGCCGGCGGCGTGCCACCGACGGTCGTCGTGGTGGCCTACCGCAAGGCGACGATCGCGCTCGCCGACGAGGTGGTCTACGTCGAGAACGGCCGGGTCCTGGACCGCGGGACGCACACCGAGCTGCTCGGGCGCACGGAGGGCTACCGCCGCCTGATCACGGCCTACGAGCGGGAGGAGGCCGAGCGGGCCGCTCTCGCGGCCGACGAGGAGGCGCCGGCGTCCTAGCAGCGCTGTCGGTCAGCGGGTGACGGCGAAGCCCTCGCCGACCGCCGCCGCGAGCTCGCGATAGGCCTCGACCGTCTCGTCGTCGAGCTCGTCGAGCTCGAGGACACCGCCGGCCTCGAGGTGCGGGTCGTAGGGGATGGTGACGACGGCGCGGCACCGCGAGGCGAAGTGGTCCTCGAGCTGCATGACGTCGACGATGCCGCCGCCGGGGCGCACCGAGGAGATGACCACCACCGCGTTGCGCGCCAGGTCGTCGAGGCCGTGGGCCTCGAGCCAGTCCAGCGTCGCGCTGGCGCTGCGCGCCCCGTCGAGGGACGCCGAGCTCACCACGACCAACGAGCTGGCCAGCCCGAGCACGCCGCGCATGGCGTCGTGCAGCAGGCCGGTGCCGCAGTCGGTGAGCACCAGGTTGTAGAAGCGCTCGAGCACGTCGAGGGTGTCCACGTAGTCCTGCTCGCTCAGCGCCGAGGACGCACCGGGGTCGGCGTCGGACGCGAGCACCTCGAGCCGCGTCGGCGACTGCGAGGTGAACGCGCGCACGTCGCCGTAGCGCGTGACGTCCTCGCGGTTCTGCAGCAGGTGGCGGATCGTCGCACCTGACTCGCGCACCACCCGCTCGCCGAGGGTGCCGCGGTCCGGGTTGGCGTCGACCGCGATGACCCGGTCGCCGCGCAGGTTGGCGAACATCGATCCGAGCGCCGCTGTCGTCGTGGTCTTGCCCACGCCGCCCTTGAGGCTGATGACGGCCACCCGGTGGGTCCCGCGCACCGGGGTGCGCGCCGCCTCGAGCTGCGCGGCCCGCCGGCGGTCCTCCGCCGAGAGGCCGAGGTTGACCTTGCCGCCGGTCATCGTCAGCAACCGCTTGCGCCAGCCGGACTGCGGGCGGGCACGGCGGGCCCGCAGCACGGTTGCCGCGGTCAGCGACTCGGCGCCGCTGCCGTCGGTGCCCGGCACCGGAGGCAGCTCCCACGAGCGGACCGCGTCCGGGCGCGCGATGGGGGCGTACGGCGCCGGAGGCTCCGCGACGGGAGCTGCGGCCGGTGCCGCTGCCTCCTCCGGGGCCGGCGCGACCTCCTGGACGACTACCGGGGCGGTCTCCTGGACGACCACCGGGGCGGTCTCCCGGACGACCACCGGCTGCTCCCCGGTCAGGTCGACGACGACCGTCTCGGTGTCGCTGCCGAGGTCGAAGGCCGGGATGGTCGTGGTGTCGTCCATCGGGTCGATCCCCGGGTCGAGCTCCGGGTCGGACGTCCGGACCGCCGCGAAGGAGTCGGTGCCACCGCCGTCGCCGAGGGGGTCGGCCATCCAGGACGGCTCCGGCGCGTCCGGCCACGCCTCGTCGGACCAGTCGCCGCCCTGGTCGCTCTCGGCGAACAGGCGGTCGGGGCGCTCGGTCGTCTCGTCGTGTCGAGCCATCGTCCCAGCGTAGCGACCATGCCGGAGTGGCCCTGCCCGCGGCGTGCGGCAGCATGGCGGGCGATGACCACGATCGCCGACACCGGCCGCGACCAGCAGGGGGCCTGGGCCACCTTGCGCCGCGGGCTCGCTCTCTCGCCGGAGTTCGCGACCGGGCTGCCGGTGACCCTCCTGCTCGCCCTGGTGGCGACCGTCGGCCGGGTCATCGTGCCCGTCGCGGTGCAGCAGACGGTGGACAAGGGCCTGCTCGGCGACGGCGGTCCGGACGCCGGCCGGGTCCATCTCGCGGTGCTGCTCACGGTGGGGGCGACCCTGCTGACCGCCGTGGCGGCGTACGTCCTCAACGTCCGGCTCTTCCGCACCACGGAGGCCGGCCTGGCGACCCTCCGGGTGCGCGCGTTCCGGCACGTCCACGACCTGTCGGTGCTCACCCAGAACGCCGAGCGACGCGGGTCGCTGGTCTCGCGGGTGACCAGCGACGTGGACACGATCTCGACGTTCATGCAGTGGGGCGGGCTGCTGATGCTGGTCAGCCTCGGCCAGCTGGTGGTCGCGACAGTGCTGATGGCGGTCTACAGCTGGCAGCTCACCGTGCTGGTCTGGGTCTGCTTCCTGCCGCTGTTCCTGCTGCTGCGGACCTTCCAGCGCCGGGTGTCCGGCGCGTACGGCGCGGTCCGCGAGCGGGTCGGTGACCTGCTGGGCGCGGTCTCCGAGTCGGTGGTCGGGGCGTCGACCGTGCGAGCGTACGGGATCGAGGAGCGCACCGGGCACCGCATCGACGGCGCCATCGACCGGCACCGGTCGGCGGCGACGCGCGCGCAGGCGATGGTGGCGCTGACCTTCTCGACGGGGGAGGTGGTCGCCGGCCTGGCCAACGCCGCCGTGGTGATCGTCGGCGTCGAGCTCGGCATCGCGGGCGAGCTCAGTGTGGGTGAGCTGCTGGCCTTCCTCTTCCTGGTGACCCTCTTCGTCGGCCCGGTGCAGATCGGGACCGAGGTGCTCAACGAGGCGCAGAACGCGATCGCCGGGTGGCGCCGGGTGCTCGGCGTCCTGGACACACCGGCCGACGTGACCGACCCGGGCCCGGACGGCGTGGTGCTCGACCGCGGACCCATCGCGGTGCGGTTCGAGGACGTGTCGTTCGCCTATCCCGGTGGGCCGGTCGTGCTCGAGCACGTGGACGTGGCCCTGGAGCCGCGCTCCCGGGTCGCGGTCGTCGGGGAGACAGGGTCGGGGAAGACGACCTTCGCCAAGCTGCTCACGAGGCTGATGGACCCGGTGGAGGGCCGGGTGCTCGTCGACGGGGTCGACCTGCGGTCTGTGGGCTTCGAGTCGGTGCGGTCGCGGATCGTCATGGTGCCGCAGGACGGTTTCCTCTTCGAGGGCACGATCGCCGACAACATCCGCCTCGGCCGGCCGGGCGCCATCGACGAGCAGGTCGAGCTCGCGCTGGTCGAGCTCGGCCTGGCCGACTGGCTCGGTGGGCTCGGGCACGGCCTGGCCACCGAGGTCGGACAGCGCGGGGAGCAGCTCTCCGCGGGCGAGCGCCAGCTCGTCGCGCTGGCCCGGGCGTACCTGGCCGACCCGGATCTTCTTGTCCTTGATGAGGCGACCAGTGCCGTGGACCCGGGGACCGAGGTGCGCATCGCGCGGGCGCTGGAGGGCCTCACCCGCGGCCGCACCGCGCTCACGATCGCGCACCGGCTCTCGACGGCCGAGGTCGCCGACGAGGTGCTCGTCTTCGACGCCGGCCGGCTCGTCGAGCGCGGCCGGCACGCCGACCTGGTCGCCCTGGGCGGGATCTACTCGCGGCTGCACGCCTCGTGGTCGGCGCAGCAGCGGCACTGAGCAGCCGCCAGAATGACTGCATGGATGCAGCCCTGGACCCTGCCCTCGCCGCCCGGCTGAAGCGGGACGCCGACGGCCTGGTCGCCGCCGTCGTGCAGCAGCACGGCAGCGGCGAGGTGCTGATGGTCGGCTGGATGGACGACGAGGCGCTGCACCG
>DATHAP010000117.1 GCA_035489715.1 Actinomycetes bacterium | reverse complement strand
TACGAGGAACTGAGGTCGCGGGAGCTGCTGGCCGACAGCGCCGGGACCGACTCGCCGGACGTCGCCGAGGCCGAGCGCCTGCCGGCGTCCGACGTCCTGGAGCTGCTGGCGCTGAGCGAGGTGATCGCGCGCAAGGCCGGCTACGGACAGCAGCTGGCCGTCCGGACGGCGCGGGCTGCCGGCGCCTCGTGGACCGCCATCGCGCGGGCCCTGGGGACCAGCAAGCAGGCGGCCTGGGAGGCGCACACCCGCTGGATCGACGCGCAGGGCGACCTGCACCGGTCGAGCGGCCAGGAGGGTCTCGACCCCGAGGAGATCGCCCGGCTGCGACGGCTGGCAGGCTCGCCGGATGACGAACCGTCGACGTGAGCCCGGGCCCCGCGGGCACTTCCCGAGTCGGTATCTCAACGCTAAGGTATCGCCATGACTGAGCGCCGGGTCCGCATCGGAATCGACACGGGCGGGACGTTCACCGACGTCGTCGCGGTGGACGAGGAGACCGGCCAGACGACGACGACGAAGACGCCTTCCACGCCCGCCGACCCGGCCGAGGGCTTCCTCAACGGCGTCCGCAAGGTGCTCGGCATGATGGACCTCGACGGGTCCGCCGTCACCGCGGTCAGCCACGGCACGACCGTCGCGACCAACCAGCTGCTCGAGGGCAAGCTCGACCGGATCGGCTTCATCACCACCGAGGGCTACGAGTCGGTGCTGGAGATCGCCCGCCAGTCGGTGCCCGACGGCTACGGCAACAGCTACTTCTGGGTCAAGCCACCGCGGATCGTCCCGGCCGACCTCGTGCGCACCGTCGGTGGCCGGCTCGACCACACCGGCACCGAGGTCCGGCCCTTCGACGCCGACGCCGCCCGCGAGGCCGCCCGGTTCTTCAAGAACATCGGGATCACCACGATCGGCGTCTGCTTCCTGCACGCCTACGCGAACGATGCCCACGAGCAGCAGATGCTCGAGGTCATCCGGGCCGAGCACCCGGACGCCGTGGTCAGCATCAGCTCGGAGGTGCTGCGCGAGTACCGCGAGTACGAGCGCTCGGTGACCACGCTGGTCGACGCCGCGGTGAAGCCCAAGGTCGGCGCGTACGTCACCAACATCCGCACCCGCCTCGACGAGATCGCCCCCGGCGTCCCCTTCTACGTGATGAAGAGCAACGGCGGCGTGCTGTCGGCCGGCGAGGTCGTGCACCAGCCGATCACCACGATGCTGTCCGGCCCGGCGGCCGGCGCCCTGGGCGCGGCACTGATCGGCGGAACCGCGGGCTTCGACCGGATCCTCACCTGCGACGGCGGGGGCACCTCGACCGACGTCACCGTCGTCATCGACGGCCATCCGGCGCTCACCACGGAGGGCTCGGTCGGCGAGTACCCGTCGAAGATCCCGATGATCGACGTCGTCACGGTCGGCGCGGGCGGCGGCTCGATCGCCTGGCTCTCCCCCGAGGGCACGCTCAAGGTCGGCCCCAAGTCGGCCGGCGCCGACCCCGGCCCGATGTGCTACCCGAACGGCGGTGACCAGCCCACGGTCACCGACGCCCACGTCACCCTCGGCCGGATCCCTCCCCACCTGCTGGGCGGGGAGATCCCGCTGTCGGTCGAGGCGTCCATCGACGGCCTGGCCCAGCTCGGCGCCAAGCTCGACCTCTCCCTGGAGCGGGTGGCCACCGGCATCCTCGAGATCTCCGCGTGGAACCAGGCCAACGCCCTGCGCCAGGTCACCGTCGCCAAGGGCCTCGACGTCCGCGACTTCACGCTCACCACGTTCGGCGGCTCCGGCTCCCTGCTGGCCTGCCGGCTCATGGACATCCTCAACCTGCCGCGCACGCTTGTGCCGCCGAACCCGGGCAACGTCAGCGCGTTCGGGCTGCTGACCGTCGACGTCCGCAACGACTACGTGCAGACCGTCGTCTCCAAGCACCTCGACCTCGACCTCGACCGGGTGCGGTCGGTCTACTCCGACCTCGAGAGCCAGGCGCAGAGCGCACTGGAC
>DATHAP010000116.1 GCA_035489715.1 Actinomycetes bacterium | reverse complement strand
CAGCACCCCGGCGATCAGCTTGAGCAGGGTGCTCTTGCCCTGACCGTTGCCGCCGACCAGCCCCACGGCCTCCCCCGCACCGACCTGGAAGCTGATGTCGCGCAGCGCCCAGAACTCGCCCTTGCGCGACTTGGTGCGGCCGCGGACGACGTCGCGCAGCCGCTGGTTGCGCGCACGGTTGCGCCGGAAGCTGATGCCGAGCCCCTCGGCCTCGATGACGGGGCTCACTCAGATCTCCTTGAGCACGAGGCCCTCGAAGCGCCGGAACACCCGGATGCCGATGAGCAGCAGCACCACGGCGAAGACGGCGCTGAACAGCACGGCCGACCAGCCCACCCACTGGTCGGGGAAGAAGGCCATGCGGTAGAGGTCGAAGATCCCGGCGAGCGGGTTGACGAACGCGTAGATGTCGGCGATCGGGACGCCCAGCACATCCTTGTCGAAACGGGTCGCGATGTCGTTGATCCCGTAGAGGATCGGCGAGAAGTAGAAGAGCAGCCGCAGCACGATGCGCATCAGCCGCGGGACGTCGCCGTAGAGCGTGGCGAGCGGCGCGAGCGCGAGCCCCGCGCCGGTCAGCAGCACGGCCTGGATGCCGGCGGCGAGCGGGAAGTAGACGACCTGCCAGTGCAGCTGCGCCCCGGTGAAGACGGCGAAGACGGCGAGCACCGGGATGGCGAAGAGGAACTCGACGAACTTCGACCCGACCGTGCGCAGGACCCAGATCTCGCGCGGCAGGCTGGTCGACCGGACCAGCTTGGCGTCCTTGGACAGGGCCCGCATCGAGCCGCGCACCACCCCGTTGGTCCACTGCCACGGCAGCATCGCGCACAGCAGGAAGACGATGTAGGGGGCCTCGCCGATGGTGCGCTCCATCAGCACGGAGAAGACGAACCAGTAGACGAAGGCCATCATCAGCGGGTCGAGGATGGTCCAGACGTAGCCGAGGACCGACGACGCGTACTTGACCTTGAGGTCGCGCGAGATCAGCAGCTGCAGGATGCGGCGGCTCTGCCACAGGGTGCCCAGACGAGTCGTCGGCTCGACCAGGGCAACCACTGCTCTCCAACCAGATGCGCACCGGTGACGCTCACCGAAGGACCGGGGAACGCTATCACCGGGACATCACGCCACCTTGCGCGCGGCTGCGGCGTGACCGCGGGGTCGAGCCGTCCTGAGCCGCTCGCAGTCGCCCTCAGTCGCCGTACGTCGCCACGAACTCGTCCACCCTGGCCCGGGTGGCCGGCGGGTCGAGGTCGAGGTGCTCGAGGATCGTGTAGCGGTCCGGCCGGGTCGAGGGCGCCAGCAGCACCGCCTCGGTGAACTGCTCCGCGGAGAGACCGAGGTCCGCCGGCACCCGAGGCAGCTCGTGCCGGCGGAGGCAGTCGTCGACCAGGGTGGCCGAGCGCTCGTCGCCGCGGAGGTAGAAGGTGTAGAGGGCGCCGACACCGGCCAGCTCGCCGTGGTTGCCGGCTCCCGGGAAGAGCACATCGACCGCGTGCAGGATCTCGTGGTCGGCGCCGCTGCAGGGCCGGCTGGAGCCGGCGGCCGCCATGGCCATCCCGGACAGCACCAGCGACTCGGCGAGGGCGGTGAGGAACCAGTCCGAGTCGATGCCGTCGGTGCGGTGCAGGATCGCGTCGGCCGCCGTCCGGGCGAAGGTGTCGGCCAGGCCGTCGAGCGGCTCGCCGCGCTCGTCGTGGGCCAGCCGCCAGTCGTCGAGCGCCGACAGGTTGCTGACAACGTCGCCGATCCCCGATCGCACCATGCGCGGCGGCGACGTACGGACGAAGTCGAGGTCGACCACCACCGCGATGGGCAGGCTGACGCCGAAGGACCCCTTGCCGCCCTCGTGCAGCAGCGAGCTGACCGGCGACGCGATGCCGTCGTGCGCCAGGTTGGTCGCCACCGACACCATGGGCAGGGCCGAGCGGGTGGCGGCGTACTTCGCGACGTCGAGGGTGCGCCCGCCGCCGATGCCGACCAGCGCGTCGTAGTGCTTGCCGCGCAGGCGGGCCTGCAGCTCGCCCGCGGCGTCGAGGCTCCCGCCGCTGACCGCGAAGATGTCGGCGTTGTCCAGCGCCGGGCCGATCTGCCCCACCAGCTGCTCGCCCTGGCCGGGGCCGACCGCCACCGCGACGTGACCCTCGGAGGAGATGCGCCGGTCGGAGAGCAGCTCCCCGAGACCGGTCACGGCGCCGGCCCGGATGTCGATGAAGAGGGGGCTCAGCAGCATCCGGGCTAGTAGCGGCACGCGATCTCCCGCGCCTTGGCGAGGTCGTCGTGGTTGTCGACCTCGACCCACGGCAGGTCACCGATCGGCGCGACCCCCACGTCGCCGCCCGAGTCGACCAGCGTCTGGTAGCCGTCCTCGTAGTAGAGGTCCGGGTCGCGCTCCCAGGTCTCCTTCAGCGCCGCCGCGAGGGCCTCGGCCGCGTCGGGCTTGATCAGGGTGGCGCCGATGTACTCGCCGTGAGCCTCCGACGGCGACATCAGCTTGGTGATCCGCCGCATCAGCCCGCGGTCGTCGAGGGTGACCTTCATCTCCTCCTCGTCGAGGACCTTGGCCCGGTCCAGTGCCAGGAGGATCCCGGCGCTGCCCGGCTCCTCGGCCGCCGCGAGCAGGGTGCGCTCGACGTCGACCGGGTGCACGGTGTCGCCGTTGACGAGCAGGGCACCCCGGGCGAAGTGCTCGCGTGCCAGCCAGAGCGAGTAGCAGTTGTTCCACTCCTCGGCCTTGTCGTTGTGCACCAGCGTGAGCCGCACGCCGTGGCGCTCCTCGAGCTCCGCCCGACGCGACTCGACCGCCTCCGCCCGGTAGCCGACGACCACCGTGACGTCGGTGAGCCCGACCGCGGCCAGGTTGCGCAGCCCGATGTCGAGGATGGTGGTCTCGCCGTCGACCGGCACCAGCGCCTTGGGCAGGGTGTCGGTGTAGGGCCGCAGCCGTCGTCCGGCGCCGGCCGCCAGCACCATGCCGATCATCGACGTGCCGGTCATCGAGGATCTCCTTGGTCGGGAAGCGCGCGTGGGGACCCGGGGACGCTATCGCGCCCGCTCTGGCCGCCCGGCGGCCCGCTGCGCAGGCCTCGTGGGCTGGACAGGAAGCCGAAGCCCCAGGCGCCGTGCATGGTCGCGAGCACGAGTGGCAGCCAGGCACGCGCGCGCGGCGGCAGGCCCCGACCCGCGACGGCCGACCCGGCCAGCACGCCCACGACGTAGCCGCCGGGTGCCAGCAGGGCCGGCCGCCGGCCGACCAGCCCCACGACGGTCCCCGCGGTGACCGCGACCAGCGCGACCGGCGGTGCCAGGTAGCGCGCGTTGGCCGTGCCCGGGTGCTCGCGCATGACGACCCGCCGCCAGCGTCCGTAGTCGCGGTACTGCCGGGCCAGGGCACGCAGCGTGGAGCGCGGCCGGTAGGTCACCGACATCCGAGGCGTGAACCACACCAGGCCACCGCCCTCGCGGATGCGGTGGTTGAGCTCCCAGTCCTGGGCTCGCAGGAAGGTCTCGTCGTAGCCGCCGAGCCGGTCGAGCACCTGGCGGCGGAAGGCGCCGAGGTAGACCGTCGATGCCGGTCCCTCCTCGCCGCCGGTGTGGAACGCGGCCTGTCCGACGCCGATCGGGCTGGTCATGGCGGCGGCGACGGCACGCTGGAAGTCGGTGACCCCCTCGGCCGCCATCAGGCCCCCGACGTTGTCCGCGCCGGTGCGCTGCAGGGTCTCGACGGCCACCCGCACGTAGTCGGCGGGCACCAGCGCGTGCCCGTCCAGCCGCACGACGACGTCGTGCCGGGCCACCCCGAGCGCGCGGTTGAGCCCGGCGCCGGTGGCCCCGGTGGGGTTGCTCACCAGCCGTACCCGGTGGTCGTCGGCGGCAAGGTCCCGGGCGACCTGGTCGGTGCGGTCACGGGAGGGTCCGAGAGCCAGCACCACCTCCAGGTCGCCCTCGTAGTCCTGGCCGAGCACGGTCGCGACGGCGGAGCGCAGGTGCTCCTCCTCGTCGAGCACCGGCATCACGACGGAGACGCCCGGGCTGGCTGAGAGGTCGGACACAGGCGCCCACGGTAGCGGCGAGCCTGCCGGGGTCCGGCGGCCAGCCGCCCTAGCCTCGATCCCCGTGTCGCCCTCGTTCGGCCGCTGGTCCCGCCGGCTGGCCCTCGTCGCCGCAGCCGCCGCGTCGGCCATCGTGCTCGTCGTCGCCGGCTCGGGCTACGCCCTGATCTCGTGGTCGGCCGGCTCGATGGAGCGGGTCGACGCCTTCGAGGGGCTGACCGACCGACCGGCCACCAGCGCGGCCGGCTCCACGACGTTCCTGCTGGTGGGTTCCGACGGACGTACCGGCATGTCCGACGAGGCCATGCGCCGGCTGCACGTGGGCAACGCCGCGACCGCCGCCGGCCGCCGGGCCGACACGATGCTGCTGGTGCACGTCTCCGGGCGACACGGCACGGTGCGCGTCGTCAGCCTGCCGCGCGACTCCTACGTCACGATCCCGGCGCACACCGGCTCCGACGGGTCGGCGGTGCGGGAGCACAGGGGCAAGCTCAACGCCTCCTACGCCTACGGAGGCCCGCCGCTCACCGTCGCGACGGTCGAGCGCACCACCGGCGTCCGGGTCGACCACTACCTGGAGGTCGACTTCCTCGGCTTCGTGCGGCTGGTCGACGCGGTGGGCGGCGTCGACGTCTGCACGCCGGTGCGGATGCGCGACCGCAAGGCCGGTCTGCGGCTGCACAAGGGCACCACGCACGTCGACGGCGGGACCGGGCTGGCCTACGTCCGGGCCCGCAGCGTGGACGCGCGCGCAGACCTCGGCCGGGTGGAGCGCCAGCAGCGCTTCCTCGCCGCGATGGCGCACCGGGCGATGAGCAGCGAGGTGCTGCTCGACCCGCGGTCGCTGGTCCGCTTCCTCGACGCCGCGATGTCGGCGGTCCGGGCCGACCCCGGTCTCACCGAGTCCGAGCTGGTCGAGCTGGGCACCCGGCTGCGCCACGTCTCGGGCGACGACATCCGGTTCCAGACCGTCCCGGTCGCCAACCCGTCGTTCCGGTCCCCTGCCGGCGAGTCGGTCGCGCTGTGGGACGACGCGGCGGCCGGCGAGCTCTTCGCGTCGATGCGCGAGGACCGCGCGGTCGCCCACGAGCGGCTGCCCCGCAAGGACCGGCCGACCGTCCCGCCCTCGCAGGTCAGCGTGCAGGTCTACAACGGCCTCGGGACGCCCGGCCTCGGGACCCAGGTGTCCGCCGAGCTGACCGGCCGCGGCTTCGCCGTGGCGGGTCCGGCGCGGGACTACCGGCGCACCGGAGTCGCGCGGACGACGGTCCGCTACGACTCGCGCTACACCGAGAGCATCAAGACAGTGGCCGCCGCGGTGCCGGGTGCGCGGCTGGTGTCGGTGCCCGGCCTGGGGCGGACCCTGCAGGTGGTCGTCGGCCGGTCGTACGCCGGCACCCGGGCCGTCCGGGTGGCCGCCCCGGCCGCGGCCGCCGCGGCGTCCTCCGGCGCCGGCACGCCGCGTACCGCCTCGGCCGACACCTGCACCTGACCCAGCCGCATCGAGGTCCGGTCAGCCGGGCTGGCCGCGGGAGGCGAGGATCGCGGCCCGGCGGGCCAGCCGGTGGGTGCGCCGGATCTCAGCCTCACCGACCCGCCGTCGGTCCTCGTCGGTCTCGGGCAGCACCGGCGGCACCGCGCGCGGGGCGCCCTGGTCGTCGACCGCCACGAAGACGAGGTACGCCGTTGCGACCCGCACCGGCTCGACGCCGGCCCGGTCCCACGGCTCGGCGAGCACCCGCACGCCGACCTCCATCGACGTGGTGCCGGTCCAGTTGACCTGGCCCTCGGCGTGCACCAGGTCGCCGACCCGCACCGGCTCCAGGAAGGCCATCTCGTCCATCGAGGCGGTCACCGCCGCGCCGCCCGAGTGCCGCTGCGCGACGACGCCGGCCACGTCGTCGACCAGCTTCATGACGACGCCACCGTGCACCGTCCCCAGCAGGTTGGTGTCGAGCACGGTCATGATCCGGCTGAGACGGCCGCGCGCCGCGCTGGTCGGTCGCCCGGCCGCCGGGTTCCGTTCGTTCACAGGCGGCAAGGGTACGGTCGTCCACCGTGAGCGGACCGAAGGACTGGCCCGAGGGCTGGTCGCGCGACGGCGGTCGGTCGGTCGGCGGCGGCCGACGCTCGGCCGGCGACAGCGACGCGACCGAGATCCTGCCCCCGGCCGGGACCGTCCGCCCGGCGCGGCCGACCGCGGGCTCGGCCCGCGGCGCCACGACGCAGCGGCTCGAGCCGGCCGCGCCTCGCCGCGAGGCCCAGCCGCCGCCTCGGGAGCGGGCACCTCGGGAGCGGCCGGCGCGAGGCGGCGGGTCCCGGCGCTGGCTGCGCACCGCGCTGCTCGTGCTGGCCGGCCTGGTGGTCCTGCTGGTCGTGCTGTTCATCTACTTCTACTCGCGCATCGACAAGGTCGAGGCGATCACCGACTACGACGGGCGCCCAGAGCCGGCCTCCGGCACCAACTGGCTGATCGTCGGGTCGGACAGCCGCGAGGGCCTCTCGGACCAGGAGATCAAGGACCTCCGCCTGGGCAAGGTCGAGGGCCGGCGCACCGACACGATCATCCTGCTGCACAAGCCCGCGAGCGGGAAGCCGACGCTGGTCAGCCTGCCCCGCGACTCGTACGTGCCGATCCCCGGCCAGGGGCGCAACAAGCTCAACGCGGCCTACGCGCTGGGCGGTCCGCAGCTGCTCGTCCAGACCGTCGAGACGGTCACCGGCGTCCGCATCGACCACTACGCCGAGGTCGGCTTCGGTGGCTTCGTCGGCATGACCGACGCGGTCGGCGGGGTCGAGCTCTGCCCCGAGCGGCGGATCAAGGACCGCAAGAGCGGCCTGGACGTGCAGAAGGGCTGTCAGGAGATGGACGGGCCCACCGCGCTGGCCTACGTCCGGGCCCGCTACTTCGACCCCAAGGGGGACCTGGGCCGGGTCGAGCGCCAGCAGGAGTTCCTCGGGGCGGTCTTCGACGAGGCGACCGGCCCCGCGGTGCTGCTCAACCCGTTCCGGTGGGTGGCGCTGGGCAACGCGTCGACGACGGCGCTGACGATCGACGAGGGCGACGGGCCGTGGTCGCTGGTGCAGTTCGCGCTGACCATGCGGAAGGTAGCGGGTGGCGACGGGCGGCGGATCACCGTGCCGGTGGCCGATCCCAACTACACGACGTCGGTCGGGTCCAGCGTCCGCTGGGACCGGGAGCGGGCCCTCGAGCTGTTCCGCTCCCTCGACGCCAACTGACCCGTCGACTGACGGGCTCAGCGCAGCAGCTGGCGGGCCATCACCAGGCGCTGGATCTGGTTGGTGCCCTCGTAGATCTGGGTGATCTTGGCGTCGCGCATCATCCGCTCGACCGGGTAGTCCTTGACGTAGCCGTAGCCGCCGAGCAGCTGCACCGCGTCGGTGGTGACCTCCATCGCGGTGTCGCTGGCGAAGCACTTCGCCGCGGCGCCGAAGAACGTCACGTCGCTGTCGCCACGCTGGGACTTGCCCGCCGCAACGTACGTCATCTGCCGGGCCGCCTCGAGCTTCATCGCCATGTCGGCGAGCATGAACTGGATGCCCTGGAACTCGGCGATCGCCTTGCCGAACTGCTTGCGCCCCTTGACGTACTCCGTCGCGTGCGCCAGCGCCCCGGACGCGATGCCGACGGCCTGGGCGGCGATGGTGACCCGGGTGTGGTCCAGCGCCCGAAGGGCCGTCTTGAAGCCGGTGCCCTCGGCACCGACCAGGCGGTCCGCAGGGATGCGGCAGTCGTCGAAGTAGAGCTCCCGGGTCGGCGACCCCTTGATGCCGAGCTTCTTCTCGGGGGCACCGAATGTGAAGCCCTCGTCGGACTTCTCGACGACGAAGGCCGAGATGCCGTTTGCCCCGGCGTCCGGGTCGGTCACCACCATCACGGTGTAGTACTCCGAGATGCCGGCGTTGGTGATCCAGCGCTTCGCGCCGTTGAGCACGTAGCTGTCGCCGTCGCGGGTCGCGGTCGTGCGCATGGCCACCGCGTCGCTGCCCGCCTCGGGCTCGCTGAGGGCGTACGAGAACATCGCCTCGCCGCTCGCGACCGCCGGCAGGTAGCGCTTGAGGAGGTCCTCCGAGGCGGAGAGCAGCAGCGGCATCGTGCCCAGCTTGTTGACCGCCGGGATCAGCGACGTGGAGGCGCAGGCCCGAGCCACCTCCTCGATCACGATGCAGGTCGCGAGCGCGTCGGCACCGGCGCCGCCGTACTCCTCCGGGATGTGGACCGCGTGGAAGTCGGCCTTGCGCAGCGCGTCGTAGGACGCCTGGGGGAACTCCCCGCTCTCGTCCACCTCGGCGGCGAGCGGGGCGATCTTGTCGTCGCAGACCGCTCGGACCGCCTCGCGCAGCATCAGGTGCTCGTCGGACAGGCGGTACAGGTCGAAGTCGCTCACAGGTCGAGGTTACGGCGGCGATAGCCTCCTCCGTCATGACCCTGTGCCTCACCGTCCTCGGCACCGGCTACCTCGGTGCGACCCACGCCGCCTCCATGGCCGAGCTCGGCTTCGAGGTGCTCGCCATGGACGTGGACGAGGCGAAGATCGCGATGCTGGCCGACGGCCGGACGCCGTTCTACGAGCCCGGTCTCGAGGATCTGCTGCAGCAGAACCTCAGGTCGGGGCGACTGCGCTTCACCACGTCGTACGAGGAGGTGGCGGCCGTCGGGGACGTGCACTTCCTCTGCGTGGGCACGCCTCAGCGCAAGGGCGAGTACGCCGCGGACCTGCGCTACGTCGACGGTGTCGTGGACGGGCTGGCCCCCCACCTGGACCGGCCGTGCCTCGTGGTCGGCAAGTCGACCGTGCCCGTGGGCACCGCCGCGCGGCTGCGCGACCGGCTGACCGCCCTGGCACCGGCCGGCGAGCGGGCCGAGCTGGCGTGGAACCCGGAGTTCCTCCGCGAGGGGTTCGCCGTCCAGGACACCCTGCGGCCGGACCGGCTGGTGGTCGGCGTCACCAGCGACCGGGCGGAGCAGCTGCTGCGCGAGGTCTACGCGACGGCGATCGGTGGGGGCACACCGTTCATCGTCACCGACTACGCCACCGCCGAGCTGGTCAAGGTCTCGGCCAACGCCTTCCTCGCCACCAAGATCTCGTTCATCAACGCCATGGCCGAGCTGTGCGAGGCGACCGGCGCCGACGTGACCGTCCTCGCCGACGCGATCGGCCACGACGAGCGCATCGGCCGCAAGTTCCTCAACGCCGGGCTCGGCTTCGGTGGCGGCTGCCTGCCCAAGGACATCCGCGCCTTCATGGCGCGCGCCGGCGAGCTCGGCGTCGACCAGGCGCTGTCGTTCCTGCGCGAGGTCGACGCCATCAACATGCGCCGGCGGGGCCACGTGGTCGACCGGGCCCGGGCGATGTGCGGCGGCTCGTTCCTCGGCACCCGGGTGGCGGTGCTCGGCGCCTCCTTCAAACCCGACTCCGACGACGTGCGCGACTCGCCTGCCCTGAACGTGGCCGGCCAGATCCAGCTGCAGGGCGCGCAGGTGACCGTGTACGACCCGCGCGGCATGGACAACGCCCGGCTGCTCTTCCCGACGCTCGGCTACGCCCGGTCCGCGACGGAGGCCTGCGACGGGGCCGACCTGGTGCTGCACCTCACCGAGTGGCAGGAGTTCCGCGACATGGACCCGACGGCGCTCGAGGGTGTCGTGGCCCAGAAGCGCATCATCGACGCCCGCAACGCCCTGGACCCGGCGCGGTGGCGGGCCGCCGGCTGGACCTACGGCTCGCTCGGCCGGCCGTGAACTCCGTCGTCACGCGGGTCCTCGGCATGCAGACCTGGGCGGTCGTCGGGCTGCGCGACAACCCGGCCCGCGCGGCCTACCGCGTCGCGAGCTTCCTGCAGGACAAGGACAAGCGGATCGTCCCGGTGCATCCCATGGCCCAGGACGTCCACGGCGAGGCCGCCTACGCCACGCTGGCCGACATCCCGTTCGCGGTCGACGTCGTCGACGTGTTCGTCAACTCCTCGCTCGCCGGTGACATCGCCGATCAGGCCGTCGCTATCGGCGCGCGCGCCGTATGGTTCCAGCTCGACGTCAGGGACGACGCCGCGGCGGCGCGGGTCAGGGCCGCCGGGCTGGACATGGTGCAGGACCGCTGCCCGGTGATCGAGTGGCGGACCTCGGCGCCGTAGCAGCGGAGGTGGCCGGCATGCGAGCAGCCCGCCGGGCGTCGGCAGCGCTGGCCGCCTGTGTCGCAGTCGGGATCATGGCCGGCGCCTCCGGCCCCGCCGTCGCCACACCACCGTCGAGGTCGGCAATCGCGGCCCCGACGCCGTACGTCGGGTCAGGCACCTGGGTGTCGGTGTTCGCCGGCGACGCGGTGTGGGACCACCCGTGGCGGCACGTCCGGCTGATGCACGAGCGCGGCGTACGCACGCTCTACCTGCAGACCGCCAGCACCACGACCCCGGCGCGCACCGACCTCTACCGGCCGTCCCGGATGGCCGCGTTCCTGCACGCGGCGCACGCCCGCGGGATGACGGTGGTCGCGTGGTACCTGCCGCCACTCCGGCGGGTGGCGCGCGAGCACGACCGCGCGATGGCGGCGATCGGCTTCCGTACGTCGCGAGGCCAGACGTTCGACGGTTTCGCGCTGGACATCGAGCCGTCCGCGACGACACCGAGCGGCGACCTGCGCGACGACAACCTGCGCCGGCTGAGCCGTCGGCTGCGAGCGTCGGTCGGCCCGGACTACCCGCTGGGCGCCATCGTCCCGTCACCACGAGGAATGCAGATCATCAAGCGGTTCTGGCCGGACTTCCCCTACGGCATCGTCGGCCGGTTCTACGACGCCGTGCTGCCGATGAGCTACTCGACCTACCGCGTCTCGGGTGCGGCGGCGACCTACGACTACACGGCGACCAACGTCGCGCTGCTCCGGGCTGAGCTCGGCGACCTGCCGATCCACCTGATCGGCGGGGAGGCCGGTGCGCTGTCCGGGCGGGAGACGAGCGCCTTCGTCGCGGCGGCCGGCGACGGCGGCGCGGCCGGCGCCAGCCTGTGGCACTACGGCCGGACCGGTCCCGAGGACTGGGCCGCCCTCCAGCGGCTCACTGTCCCCTGAGCGCGGCAGCAGGCTGGCACCCCATACCGGTTGGCGGGGCTGCGTCACATTGAACGGGCTCAGGCTCTCCTGACGTCTGATTCCGCACGATCACGAAGATGGGCTGGGCGGTTCCAGTCGGCTACTGACGGGTGCGAGTAGCGGCACCTGCGCGCGGCCGACGCAAGCCGCGCCTTTGGGCACTCGCATAGTCAAACGGCGTTGCGGCCGGCGATCGTCCTGCGCATCCGAATGAGTGGCACCGGCGTGCCTGCGGCGGGATCGTCGACGTGCTCTACCGGCACGAACCCTGCCGCTTCGTACAGCGGCTGCCCGGAGAGCGTGGACATGAGTTCCAGCTTCGTGAACCCTGCGGCAGCCGCTGCGGCATCGCAAAGATCGAGGATCAGGCGACCGACCCCCCGACGCGCGAACTCCGGATGGGTATACATCGCCCGGACCTTGGCGGGGTCGTGCGACGGGTCGAGTAATGCGGCGTCCCTCCCGCCGGAATGGTCGCCCCCATACAGCGTGGCGCGGCGGCTCCATCCGCCGCAACCAACGACCCTTCCGTCAAGCTCCACCACGAAATACGTCCCGTCGTCGATCAACTGGGTGTCGATACCCATGATCGCGTGGCTCGAATTGATCTGCGCCTCGTCGAGAAAGCCCTGCTGTAGTCGGTCGATGGCTGCCTCGATCAGCGGCACAAGGACTGGCATGTCCTCGCGACTCGCCAGGCGACTCGTCAGGCCCACCACTGCTCCAAGCGATCTGGCAAACGGCGCCCGATGGGCGCGACCGCCCAGGGCGTAAGGCCCTCACTCGATCATGGTGCACGGCTCGACATTGCCGATTCCATCCGGTTGTCTCAGCCACCGCTCGGGTGATGGTACGGCACCTACCCAGCGACTTAGTCAGGCTCTGCCACGTACATCGTGTTGCCGTCCAGATCCCAGAACTCGAACATCAACGGCGCCGTCGGCCAGTCCAAGAGATCACCGACCTTCAGTCCGAGGGCGGCCAGGCTGGCATGGGCCGCACGAGCATCGGGCGTGACGAACCGGATCCCGGTGTCGATGCCGGTGGGCAGCTGATCCGTCGTGGCGATCACACTCAGCCTGGTTTCGCCGTCAGGCGCGGCCATGTCGATCCAGCGAAACCCAACGTTGACGTCCGCGTCGAACCGCTTCTCGAAGCCAAGTTGTTCGAACAGCCGAACTGTGGCGTCCTGATCGGCGACGGCGATCGCCACGGTCGAGATTCCGCTGAGGATGACTGCATCTTGAGGCATGTCCTTATAGACATTCGGCACGACCGAAACTCATCGCAGCCACAGGTTCGTGCCCGCCAGGGGATCACACGCCGGTGGGGGCGTTGGTCCCCGCTCACCGGGCCAAGCGCCGCTGGCCACCCGTTCTGCTTCCGGGTCGGCTGAGACTGCTCGAAAGCTCCGTAGTAGCCGGATCTGTTCGCTCTGCAGCGACCCCTCTGGGCGGGTGGAGGTCTCCGCGGAAACGTCTCCGAGCGAAACGGCGCCTCTGCTGGTTCCGACCGGTTCGTCAACACGGAAGCGGAAGATCGTCCCCCGGCCACACAGTGCCTCGGCGGCCGTGGACTGCCGGCGCGCCGCGCTTGATGTCCCTCGT